>CAMYLW010000026.1 GCA_947259475.1 Thermodesulfobacteriota bacterium | reverse complement strand
ATAATTTTCGATTGTTTTATATAATCCAGAAACCTCTGATACTTTTCTGGGGTAAAAGACTCGTTATATCTTTTTCTTATCTCGGGTACCATTGGGTGTAAGATCTCTTTAGTCAGCTATAAAATCGAACTCAGGCCGAAGGCTGTTCAACGATTCCTGGATGAATTCCGGCAAGAGAACATTATGGGTAAGTTTAATATTGTCGGTGTCGTCCAGATGGTCCATCATCTTAAGGTATTTCTTTTCTCCATAGCTCTGAATGACCTTTTTCCGGGTCTTTTCCTTGGCGAAATGCGTCCTCATTCCTTCCGGGTCAGCTTCAGGATGGAATTGAACACCTACCATTTCTGGTGAAAAACGAACTGCCATGATCGCCCGTTCATATGCTATATGATCACGGACTTTTTCCAATGAAAGTATATGAGCCCCATGCTCCTCAAAAACAGATAAGTTTGGCTGAACCAGTTGGTAATCCCTGGAATCTACAATGTAAAAAGGATCAGGTAGATTCTTGAATAGGTTGTCTTTTTTCCCCTGTCAGACTCCTAGCCATATTTTGCAGATCCGACGCGGTTTTTGTGTAGGGATATTTCCGTATGAATATATTTCTAGCAAGTATTGACTCATACACTCGACTGTCATAGCTGATATTTCCCAGAAAATCAAAGCTGGGATAGAGATGCCTGTTGCACACTGCTACAAGTTGTTCTCCCAGGTCTTCGGTAACCTGACCACGAAACTTGTTAAGAATTAAACTGAACTTCAAACCGCTCAGTAAATCCTTGAAGACTGTGCCGTTTTCCAAATTTCTACCTACGAGAATATTAATGAGATCTAGAGGAGACTTGAGCGTTCCCTTCGACAGTTTCGCAACCTCCTCTTGACATATATGCCACATGTTAGCTTCTTTGAGAGCTAATTTCAGCTTTCTCAGGTAAATTGACTTAATAAAAACGAAGGTATTTTCTATTGCCGTTGGTTCAGGAGTAGCCACAAACAACCCTTCTGTAGCAATCAGAAAAAAATCCAAGGTATTGAAGTTAATTCCCGGACCCAAATCCAGAAGGACATAAGCGAAAGGAAGATTTTTAATGGCGTTGATTACTTTGAGTTTCTGAGCGTAAAACAAATTGGCAATTTCCAAAGAACATTTTGTCGAGCTGATGAGATAAAGGTTAGGTATAGTTGTGGACAGAGCTACGTCCTCTAAGCTGTTCGTTGTTTTATCTATGAAAGCGTCGAGGCCTCTTTGGGGGATTCTCTGGCCAAGGAGGGTGTGAAGGTTGGAGGCGCCCAGGTCCAAATCCACGAGTACCACTTTCTTGCCTTGCTTTGCCATTAATATGCCTAAGCTCGCGGCAATGAAGCTTTTTCCGGATCCTCCTTTTCCACCACCAATGGAGTAAATGCGCTTCATGTTCCCACTGTTCCTTTAGCCGGGGTTTGTGTTGAAACTCAACGCCTAGCCCGGATATTTCATGAATCACCTGCTGCGACCACGGATATGGCCGTCCTTCCTGGCGTCCTCGGGTGTCGGCCCCTGCGACGTACCGTCCAGGTACGCCTCGGCTCCAAAACCCTGCAGTTGCCAGGTGGCCCGCCCGCCTCGCCTGAGCGAGCAGGCTCGAGATGGCGGGCAGGTACACCCATCTTCGCGGTCTCGCGACAGAAATTCATGAAATATCCAGACTTGCACTATTAGCGTCCAGATGGGAGTCTACGACGTAATATTTTTAAGCAAGTATCAGGCCATCTGATAGGTAAATCCTCCCAGGAACGACTAGAGGCGAATCCGTTCTGCTTGTCTGGGCTGATTGGTCTTATTTTGTATACTTGGCGTATTCGATAATTCAATAATCGTCATAGCGGCGAAGGCGGGAACACTGAAACTTTTTTTGGAGTGTCACGGCAAGTTGGCCAGCGCCATCTGGTAGCGACGCAGGGCCGCTTGTTGATGTATGGAAAAGATGAACGTTGTTGGTGGGAAGCTGCCGGCAATTTCTAGCTTCTTCACTTGGTCACACAGGCAGGAGAGAACTCGAAACGCTGTTATGCACGGTTCCAGGAGTTCAAAGCGATCCAGTCCCAAGGATTGAATTTCAAGAGGGGCTATTTGCCACATCAACTGACGCAGAGTCTCTTCCACAGTCTCAGCTTTACAATGGTGCTGTCCTTTGAAATCGAGAAGCACCAGCCGAAAAAGCCAGGTTGCATTCAACCCCATGGCCTGGGCACTGATGATCTCCCCCAGGGGTCGTGGTAGAGTCGCCTCGGCGTTGGCAACAACCTCAGCCATGGAAGCCTCAGGTTCTTCCAGGACGGAATACGGATCGACAATCAGATTAGTGTCTTCGGGATACGCGAGTGCCTCAACCTCCAGTAGCTTTCCCGCTTTATCCGTAAGAATGATCTCTGGCATTAGCTCTGACCTGCTCCGCCCTTGCATCACTTGCACCTAAAACAGCCTGCGCTCGAATATCAAGAGCATATTTTAGCATAGATTAAGGTGGTTTTTCTAATTATACGATCCCTTGACGAGCACCAACATTTTGTGCCAGATTCAATGCCCGCCGAATGTGGGGTAAGGGATATAATGAAATGGAATTGCTGCTTTGTCAGACAAGTTCCAGGGAATTAGCGCATCAACAACCACAGAAAACAGAAAGATGATAAATTGCCGCTTGTTTTTTCATCGCCCTAGGATTAAGGTAAAAGATAGGATTAAACATCAGGCTTACTATCTCTTTCAAACGTCTGAACAAATGGACAGATAGGAGGGATTCTGATGAGCACCGATTTGTCAAAATATCGGCCTGAAAGCGTACAGAAACGATTTCCAGATTCCAAGGCACCGCTAGTGAACGGTAAGGCGCTCTGCAATGCAGCCAGAAAAGCAAATGCGATGATAATGGCCGCAAACATCCGCTGCCGTTTACCCGTAGAGGGTATGATCCGTGCCTCTATGGCCACTCAGGCCCCGGTAATGTATGAGATCGCCAAGTCTGAACTGACCTACACCGAGTTTGACCCTATGAGCTTCGCCGAGTTTATTGTGACGGAAAATGATCGACTGGGAAATACCTCGGTACCCTTCGCTATCCATGGCGACCACATTACAGTGAAAAATATGGACGAGAAAGAGGAAGTGGCAGAGCTCGTGGCTGCCGAACTGGAAGCAGGGTTCACCTCGTTTGCCATTGATTGCTCCTATATGGAGAACGAACTGAATTTGGCTGCCACTTTGGAGCTGGCCCAGCCCGTGGTTGCCGCTGGCTTGGCTTTGGAAGTTGAACTTGGTGAAATAGGGGCCAAGAGCGGTAGTGCGGAGGGATTCACCAACCCGGATGAAGCTTCATGGTTTATCGGGAACCTGGTCCACGGAGGCGTCCACCCCAATCTACTGGCAATCAATAACGGCTCCATCCACGGCACCTATTTCGGTGCCAACCAGGAAGGAATTCAACTTGACCTTACCAAGGAAATCTGGGAGGCCATTCAGTCTTGGGAAGTGGACATTGCTCAACATGGTATAACCGGGACATCCTTGGACAAGATCACCCAATTCATCTACCACGGCATCCGCAAAGGTAATGTAGGTACCTTCTGGCAGAATATCAGTTTCGGCCTCGCCATGAACCAGAATGGCAATGCCATCACTACTCCCGAAAAACATTACGTCAAACGACCGTACCGGGGCGTTCCTGATGAGCTTTGGCAGAAAATGTGGAAATGGGCAGAGGAGACGGGCAACACCGGGGGTAACATAAAAAAAGCTAACAAAGCTTTCGCTGAAGACCTGAACCAAGTGGGAGAGGACTATAAGAAGCGCATAACCAAACAGGCATTTGAGGAGGCCATTCGACTTTTCGAGGCCACCAATTCTGCGGGACTCGCCGGGGAGGTCATTGCCCTCTTGACCGCTTAGGATGATTTTAGATTTGAGATTGTTGATTGAAGATTGCAGATTCTGGATACTAGTCTGTTGATCAATCTTATTGCTGTTGCCAAAACATCATTGGTAAGGCACGGAGGAGAAAATGCCAGTGATTGACATAGGTCGTGAAGTCACCTTGGAATTTATCAGAGTCACTGAAGCAGCTGCCCTCAAGGCCAGCCGTTGGATGGGAAGAGGAGATAAAGAAGCGGCCGACCAGGCAGCGGTGGACGCCATGCGTGGCATGCTGGATCTCGTTAGCATCCGCGGCACCATCATCATCGGGGAGGGGGAAAAAGACCAGGCCCCCATGCTCTACATCGGTGAGAAGGTGGGCGGTGGCGGCTTGCGAGACCCGAAGGTGGACATCGCCGTGGATCCGATAGATGGCACCACTCTTACTTCCAGGGGACTGCCAAATGCCATCGCAGTAATAGCTGTGGGAAATCAGGGAACTCTCGCCTCCTTGCCCAGCTATTATGTGAACAAGATAGCCGTGGGCCCTGAGGCCAAGGGAAGCATTGACATCAATGATTCAGTGCAGGCTAATCTGGAGCGGGTGGCCAAAGCTTCCGGCGCCCGCACCCGAGAGTTGACCGCCATAGTCCTTGACCGTCCCCGCCACTCGGAGATCATAGAGCAGGTTCGAGATGCTGGTGCGCGGATCAAACTGATCAGCGACGGTGACGTTGCCGGGGCCATCTCCACTGCCATTGAGGATTCAGGCGTGAACATCCTATTTGGTATAGGTGGCTCCCCCGAGGCGGTCCTCGCTGCTGCCGCCCTGAAATGTCTAGGGGGAGAGATGCAGGTTAAAATTTGGCCACGGGACGATGAAGAACGACAGAAAATTCTGGATATGGGTTACTCGGAAGACGATTTTAACAAAATCTACGAAATTGAGGATATGGCGAGAGGGGACAGTATTATATTTTGTGCCACCGGCATCACCGGAGGCGACTTCCTGCGTGGTGTTCGCTATGAGGGCAATGTCGCCATTAGCCATTCAGTAGCTATGCGCGCCAAGACCACAACGGTTCGCTATGTCACCGCTCACCATCACCTGGACATCAAGACAATTCCTTCCCGGACCGAAGCCCGCGAAGTAGAGATATAAGAAACCAGTAGTAAGGAGTCTGAGGACAGAAGACAGCAGGCAGATTGCAGCTGACAGCGGGCAGCCGTCTCAACTAGGCACTAGGAACTAAGCACTAGGCACTGCGGGACGACACGGGGACGCGGAGAAACGGCGAGACGGGGACTAGAGGTCAGAAGTCGGAGATCAGAAGTCAGACGACACAAGGCTGGAGGCAGCCCTTGGACTCCGCTCAGGAAGAGCTTGCATTTTTCCAACCAATTGAGAGAGCTCTCAGGGCCGTTTAGAATCCCTATTCGAGCACGATTTTGTGATTGACAAGTGACATACTTTTCAGCTTGGCATCCAGCACCTTCTGCTCGCCGAAGATGTTGGCCAGGCGAATCTTTCCATCTTCGTCGTGCTCCAAAATATCTACAGCCTCAAGAATCAGCTCCTCTTTGCCACCCTTGAGCAGATAGGCGTTGGCTTCACACATGATTTTCACCTCCTGACATCAAGTAAAGAATCATTAGCAGGACCTGAAAAAACTAGGGCCACGTTAACTCTGCAAAGATACGAGCTTTCGTAGCCCCACTAAATTTGATGATCTCGTAAAAGATCATTAATAAGACGACACAGTAAAAAGCTCCAGATGCAAGGCGCGCGAATCTTTAGGAATGAGGCGTACTCACAGGTACGCCGCAATGATTAAAGATGAAGCGCAACACAGCAGATGGACTTTTTACAAAGCCGTCAAAGTTGTTGTCAGCAACCCGGCGGACCTTCTTGGTCCTTTGTCCCCAATTTATCACTGACCACAGGCTTTGACAAGAAATAAGAAGTAAGTTGGCACGCCTAACGGGAAATGGGGACGAATAGAATTTAGGGATTGGAAAAAAAACGAAGCTTAATCTTTTAATTCCCTAATTCCTAAATCCCCCAATTCCTAAATAATCACTAATTTGCGTGCATTCTCTGCCTTTGCTCAGGAGGGATAATTGCCTCCACCGGCTTTTCTGGAATGGCGCTTACAAGCAAGTGGTGCTGAAAGAGCCTCTGCGCCACTGTGAAGACCTCCTCTGCACTTACTTGCTCAACGAGCTCTGGGTAGCGAGCATCCCAATCGTATCCCAACCCCAATACTTCGTTTAAGGCTGCACTGCGAGCCTGGCCGGCATTAGTCTCCAGACTCATCTCGTGCATGGTGATAATCATATCCTTTGCGACCGCCAATTCTTCAGGGTCCAACGGCTTCTGCTTTATATTTTCCAGTTTTTCCAGAATTATCTCAACCACCTTCTCATAGTTGGCCATGGTGGTCTGGGTGATAATGCCGAAATGGCCACCATCTATACCAGAGCTAGGGAAAGCATGGACAACGTAAACCAGACTTCGATCCCCTCCCCTCAAGGCCTCCTGCAGCCAACCGCTTGGGTAGCCAATACCAGAGAGAACCGCATCGATAACATCCAGAGTCGGCCTCTCGGGGTCTTTCAAGGACATGCCATTGGTACCCAGATAGATGGCAGCCGAGACTTTTTCTGTCTTTTTCCGAACCTGTTCACTGGCAGTGAGGGGCGCTACGGTGTTAGGAACGACAGGTTCAACTACTTTACCTGGCCGCCATTTGCCGAGAGCAGACTTCACCTTTTCAGCCATCGCCTCAGGTTCAATATCACCGAATACTGCCAACACCGCATTGTTAGGCATGACAGTTTGCTGGTAGAAGTTCATTATGTCCCCGCGGCTCATGCTCTTAATCGTCTCTCCGGTGCCAATAATATCATTCCCATATGGATGCTGCCGATAGTAGTGCTGACGGAAAACCCGGGCCACTTCATTTTGCCAATTCTCATCCAACCGCCGGATGGCCAGTAAGGTATCTGTCCTTTGCTTTTCGATTTCCTCTTCTGGAAAACTTGGATTCTGGAGCACATCCGCCAACAATTCCAGCCCGGTTTCAGAGTCATCCTTGAGTACAGCTAGTGAGGCATAGTAGGCATTCCGTCCTGAGCCTGCGTCCAGACTACCGCCCAACTTTTCTATGGTTTCGGCAATATCCCTCTTACTTTTACTCCGAGTCCCTTTGGTGACAAGTTCCATGGTGAAAGAGCCAATTCCCTTCAGGTTCCCTGGTTCGAACCTTTGTCCCCCAAGGCCGAAAACCTGGAAATTCACAATCGGCACTGCTGGGTTGCGTTTCATCAGCAAGGTCAAGCCATTGTCGAGAGTGACTTTCTTTATGCTCCCTGCCGTCCTCGGCAACACTGCTTCCGCCTCCTTGGCCTGATTGCGCGGTGGAGACAAAATGGCAACCGTGCTCGCCTGCCGGCGCAGGTAAGTTTGGGCCACCCGCCGGATATCCTCTCGACCGACGGCCTTGATCCTCTCAACATACAAACTGTCGAAATAGGGGTTACCCGTAGCAGCAAAGGAGCTGGCCAGACTGGAGGCCATCCCAGATGCGGACTGTTTGGAGAAGGTAAAATTAGCAATGACCTGACGCTTGGCCTTTTCCAGCTCGCTTTTTTTCACCAAATTTTTCTTTATTCGAGCCACCTCTTCCCAGGTAGCGGCTAGAGTCGGTTCGATTTTGTCGCGATCCAGGCTATAAGAAAAACTAAATATCCCAGGAGCGTAAGATGGGGTCCAACTGGAGGCGCTCACTGAAAGAACCAAACCCTTTTGGTCCTTGAGGTCTAGGTAGAATCTGCTGCTTCGCCCCCGACCAAGGATAATTGCCATTAAATCTAGAGGGTAAAGATCTGGATGATTCAAGGGGACGGTGTGGAAGCCGATCATCATGGTTGTTAATCTGGCGGGAGGAAATGACTTTTCTGCCCATCTTGCTGTGGTCTGGGTTGGTTCCGCCTCTATCACTACGGGTGGATTGAAAGTCCGTACTATATTATTGCTAAGCTCCAGAACGGCCTTCAAAGCCTCGGCAGCCTGCACATTCCCAACGATGGTTACTACCATGTTCTGGGGGGCATATCGCTGCCGGTAGTAGTCCAGGAGGTCATCACGACTGATGGTAACGAACACGTCCTCGTAGCCAATTACCGGATGACGAACAGGGTGCTTGAGATAGGCCGTCCGGGCAAATAACTGCCACAGCTGTCGCCCTGGACTGGTCTCTCCGAGCTTGAATTCTTGTTGGATGACCGCCTTTTCTCTAACGACCTCTTTCGCTTCCAGTAGACTCTCAGACAGGTAAGAAAACAAAAGCCGCAGGGCTTCCCGATAGTGCTCCCCTGTAGTGTTAATGAAATAGCCGGTTTGGTCATAGCCGGTATATGCATTGCTGGCTCCGCCAAGCGACTTCAGGGTGTTCTGCGCTTCGGTTTCAGTGAATGAGGCTGTGCTGCCGCCTGAAACCACGTGTTCGAGATAGTGAGATAGTCCACCAAAGAAATACTTGTCCTCATATATAGAGCCTGTTTTTACTAGTATCTGAGTGGAGACGACCCGAGAGGCATGATTTTCTCGGATGAGGACGGTCATGCCGTTTCGCAGTTGCAAAAAGGTGTCACCCGGTTTTGATGGCAGCACATTACTCACCCGGGCAGCCATTTCCTCAGGGAGAGCCAGGGACTCAAGGTCGGGTATTTTCAGTGGTTCCGGCTGGGCAAAAGCCGGGACGGTGAATTTCAATATCAAGACGACTAGGCAGACAAGAATCCTTTTGGCCATATTTTCAAATCCTCCTGGAGTCATTTCTCACTTATCGCTTGCCAAAACTCATTTGGACTTTGCAGCAATGCCTACAGTGTGTTCAAATAGTAATCACGCTTTACGTTACCGTCTACCGTTTAGTCATCCTTTTTGAGGTTTTAGTTCCGTGCCCACCGCTGAGCAACAAGAAATGGGTGAATTCCAAAACGTGGTCACTGTCTTTCTAACCCACCGCAGCAAAATCCTGGTGCTGAAAAGAAGCCGTGAGGTGGGTACCTATAAGGGGCACTGGGCCGGGGTTAGCGGTCATTTGGAAAGCAAGGATCCTCTGAAGCAAGCCTACACGGAGATGGCTGAGGAGGTCGGCCTTAGTAAGCAAGACGTGACTTTAGTGAAAGCTGGGAAGCCCCTTGAGATTGTTGACGACGCTCAAGATCGTTCCTGGCGTGTGCATCCTTTCCTTTTTGCAGTGCATGAACCTGATAAAATCAGACTCGACTGGGAAAACATAGCGATACGCTGGATTCTGCCCGAAGAGATCGACCAGCTGAAAACGGTCCCGGCCCTCAAGGAGACATTGGATAGAGTAATTGGGGATGGTTAAGGATTAAGCAATGGATCAGGTAAACAGCGACATTTGACCTCTGGAGTGTTGAAGTACTGGAGTATTGCGAAACATCAAATCCCAAAACACAATGACTGAGGTTTCAGTGTTCAGGTCAGGGCTTTTTTGTTTCTCTTCCCTGACATCTGACACCCGACACCTGACACCTTGAGGTTTGTGCCTATGGATTGGATTGAGAAAAAAATCTATGGAATTGTGAATGATCGCCGTCACGGCGCTGCCCAATTGGCCAGTTCCGCCATCCGCATTCTCATGGCTGTCTGCCAACGGAGCGAGTCAACAGACCTGAAGGAACTCGCCCTTACTATCAAACAAACCGCACTATCTCTGGCACAGGCGCGCCCATCCATGGCCCCCATCCGTAATTGGAGTCTTGTCTTTGCCCATAGGTTCCTGGCGAAGACCAATGCTGACTTTTCCATTCGCGAAGCGAAACGGCAAGGGGTACTTTTAGGAAAGGAATTATTGTCCTTGCAGCAAGAGTTCGTCCACCAACAAGTTGAGGCTGCACGAACCATTCTCCGAGACTACAGATCGGTAGTAACCCTGAGCTATTCCTCCACAGTGGAAGCAATCCTGCGCTACGGACTGCCTCCAGGCTGCCGGGTTGTCATCGCTGAATCCCGTCCTTTAATGGAGGGACGTCGTTTATTCAAGAACCTATCTGATGACGTTACTGAACTCCGCATGATAACCGACGCCCAAATGGGTCTTGCCATCCCTGATGCCGACCTGGTGCTGGTGGGAGCTGATGCTGTCTTACGTGACCTATCGGTGGTCAACAAGACGGGAACCTATCTGGCGGCTCTGGTAGCACATACCCTTGGTCGCGACTTTCTCGTGGCTGCTGACACTTACAAAATCAACGTCACCATGGATTCCCACAACTGTATCCTGGAGTCCAAATCAGGCAGGGAAGTCTGGTCCCGGCAAGAGAAACATAGCGACAATGTATACTTCGATATTACTCCCAGGCAGCTCATTACCGGTTTTGGCAGCGAGGAAGGCATTCTTGACGCGGCAGGCATGAGGGAACATGTCCAACGCTGGCAGCGACTGGAGAAGGATCTTGCACTCTGAAAGCTGTTAGTAAATAACTTTAGACTAAGAGCTCAAGGAAGGATCTGAGGGTCCTGAGGAGGGTATCGAGGGTTCTGAGGGTTCTGAGGGTACCGAGGGCTCTGAGAGTTCTGAGGGTTCTGAGGGTACCGAGGGCTCTGAGAGTTCGGAGGGTTTGGAGAGTTCTGAGGGTTCAGAGGGTTCTGAGAGTTCGGAGGATTCGGGGAGTTCAAAGGGTTCGGAGGTATAGAGGGATGGGGCTGGTTCCTCGGGCTTGAGCCCGTGAACATCCACATCTTCGACAAGAAAAGTGTGGTCTAAGACCAGTTCTTCATCTCGGTCGTAGATCAAGACCCGAAAAGACTCGGAGTAGGAGAAAGGGAAGTAGAATTTGCCGGTTATCTCCTTGAAATAGCGGATACTGTACCCCACCGTTTTTCTCAACTTGACCGGCATGCCATCAGCTATTTTCATAGAAGGAAAGGAGACGAAACGAGGCTGGTGAGGTGGTCTGAGGGAGGCAATTATGGCCACATTACCTGCCATTGGCTCACCAATCAAGTTAACCAGTTTGAAAACGAACCGAAAGCCTTCCCTGTTTTCTTCCAGGGACCTGACCTTGGCCTCATCTATTTTAGCAATGGGTCGAGGATCGACTTCTGCCTTGCCGCCGATCCGAATCTGCTGTTCGAGCAGGGCGACTCTTCCTTCCAGTCGCTGGCGTTCCTCGCGTTCCTGAAAATAGGATTGTCCCAAAAGAACACAACTCACCGCCAGTACGATCAAAATGACCAGCGGCACGTATATGAAGCGCCGATCCAGATCAAAGGTAAGGGTTTTACCCTTGTGCCTGGAAAAGATAGTGACTGAGTAATCGTTCCTCATGCCTCATCTCTACAATGGCCTCAACCTCGTTTAACCCAGATATTTCATGAATTCACGCCCTGGCGTGACTGCGACCACGGATATGGACGTCCTTCTCTCCGAGCTGTAGGCTCTACGAGCCGGAAGCCTGGCGTCCTCGGGTGTTCCTTCGACAGGCTCAGGACAGACTCCCCCTGCGACGTACCATTCAGGTACGGAAACCAATCCCGCGGTACCGCGGGACGAGTTGCCCGGTGGCACACCCATCTTCGTGGTCTAGCGACAGCAATTCTTGAAATATCCTGGTTAGAGAAGTCTCTTGGCCACCTCTCACAGCTACTCGTGGGTCGAAAAGATACCAAGAATCCTTTCGCATTCCCAAATTATGAGTTCTTAAGCCGCTGGATTTGGAACTATCTCACGCCTGGGGTAGGCTTTCGATGGGATCAGGTTGGGATTGGATGTTGGACTGCTCACTCTCTTCGATAGATAAGCCACTTTCCAACTGTGGATATGCGGATTCCACTGCCTCCATCATCTTGAACGAACCGTCCACCATTCCGCCCTCGGCAACGGTTATTTTGGTTGCCTCAATGTCTCCGGTAACCCGCCCTGTGGCAGTGATTTCCAATCGACTCCGAGCGTTGATATTGCCAATAATCTGACCACCTACCACCACCGAGTCTGCATAAATATCAGCCTCGACCTGGCCCTGGCGGCCCACTACCACCTCACCTTTGGCTTCGATCCTACCTCTTATGCTGCCTTCCACACAGACACTGCGCTCACTCTGGATTGACCCTTCGAAGACAGTGTTGGCCCCAATGAGGGTATCCAAGGACAGACTCTTTTCCTTCTTATTCTTTATTTTCATTGTCCGCCACCCTCAACTCGCAAAGGGCGGACCAGGAGACGGTTGGCCTTCGCGTTTAGACTGTAATGAAGTGGATTCACACATCTATTCTTGATCTTAACCATGTAGTGAAGGTGATGGCCTGTAGACAGTCCACTGCTTCCCATAAAACCAACGACATCGCCACGGACAACTTTCTGTCCAGGACTTACATTGAAACCGGAAAGATGCCCATATGTGGTAACGACGTCTTGACCGTGGTCTATCTTCACATATTTACCAAGATACTTGTCATATCCTTTCTTTATCACCTTGCCGGTGGCCGGTGCGATAATTGGAGTGCCCTTGCGACTGCTGATATCCAGCCCATTGTGGAACTCTTTGAGACCAGTGAATGGACTGCGTCGCCAGCCGAACCCGGAAGAAAACCAGTAATCATTCACCTCTACCGGGATAATACTCGGCGTGCTGTCCCAAGTCTTACGCTGGACTTGCATGATTTCCACCAACTCCTGCAAGTCCGTCTCCAATCGGTTAGCCCTCTGCAGAGCAGAAACCTCTTTGAGCTCGGCGGGAAATGGCATGCTGCTGCTCGCCATGGCATCTTTGGGAGCTATAGTCGAAAGATCAGGGGACGGCTCGCCGCCCTGTCCCATACCGCTGGTCTCCTCCGGACTCTTCTCCAGACCGAGAAAGCTTCGAATGGTATTCTCATCTTTCTGGATACGCTCCATGGTCTGGCGAAGTTCTGTCAATTCACCCTCTTTCTGGAGCAGATAGGAGTTTTCCTCGCGCAACTGGAGATAGTCTTGGTAGAGACGATTGCCAAAGAATCCCCCTGACGCTAGCAGTACCCAGGATACAAAAAGCATGCCCACAAAGATGTACAGCAACACGGGAGGGAGAGAAAAGGTTCGGGACTTGGAACTCACCGACGGCATCCACATTATCGTTATTCTGTTTCGCTTCATGCCTTCACCTGCATGTTAGATGTAGGGGAGGATGTCAATGTTACTACCGATGATGCTAACATTTTAAACAAAATTCCAAATATAGAATCCCGGCAAGTTCCGGGCGGTAAGGCAAAGAAGCG
>CAMYLW010000025.1:11305-17091 GCA_947259475.1 Thermodesulfobacteriota bacterium | reverse complement strand
GACCCTTACATTATCGTGGGGCAGGCCATCCTGATAGCCAAGAAACACCGGGGCAACGTGACTTCTTACAAAGATTTGAACAACAAGAAGTACATTGTGACCTCCAAGCTCGGAACCACCGGCGAGCAGGCAGTGAAGCGAAAGATCCCAAAGGCTAATTACAAGTCTTTCGAGACCGAACCCGAGGCCGCCCTCGAGGTGGTTAATGGCAAGGCGGACGCTTTTGTTTACGACCTGCCGTACTGCGTGGTGTTCAATGCGCAACAGGGGAAAGGCAAGCTGGTGTTTCTGGACAAGCCCTTTACTTTTGAGCCGCTGGCCTGGGCCATCAACAAGGGTGACCCGGACTTCATGAACTGGCTCAATAATTTCCTGAGGCAGGTAAAAAATGACGGCCGTTACGACCGCATCTACAAGAAGTGGATCAAAGGTACAGACTGGATCAAGGATGTCCAGGAGTAAGTCGGCAGTGGAGTGCAACCGTAAGATACGATTAACTTTGGAAGACCGCTTTCCAGGGGGCCGGCAGTCATTCTCTGACCGCCGACCCCCATTTTTGTGGAGCGCTGGCAGTATGGGGGAAAGCGTGTCTTGCTCGTAGGATTAACCTGGTCTATCAGACATGGGCAAAGAGGCAAGAGCCGGCGGATAATTTCCGAAGGGTAACGACAGTGACAAAGGGCAGCTTTTCTCTAACCGATTATCTCCGAACCCGGGGTTGGCGCCATATCTCCATTTTCCTCTTTTTTGTAATGATAGCGGCGGTTGTCAGCGGAATGTACTTCGCCACCCTGAAGGTAGACTATGTATGGCGCTGGTATCGGGTGCCCCAGTATTTCTATTACAAAGACACGATCGAGACCAAGGCTGAGATAGAGGGCGAGGTGGCCACCCTTGTCACCAAAGGGGACCAGGTGGAGGTCACGGTCCGGGGCGATGGAGAGGAGGAAACCTATAGCGTCCCGGGACAATCGCTACGAGTGAATGAGGGGGATTTTATTTATTCCGGCGATGTTCTGGGGTCCTATCAGAAATGGAAAGTGGGCATTCTTATTGAGGGGCTGTGGGTCACCCTGAAAGTGAGTGTCCTCGCTGTGCTGCTGGGGATCCTTCTAGGCCTTTTCACCGGATTGGCCAGGATTTCCAAAAATCCCGCCCTGAGATGGTCGGCGATTACCTATATAGAACTGGTTCGAGGCTCACCCCTACTTGTGCAGATTTTTATCTGGTATTTTGTACTGGGCACCGTGATCAATAACTTGCTGGACCAAGTTGGCGCGGGCCAACTGCCGCCTATCTGGTACGGTGTGGCAGCCCTGGCGGTTTTTGCCGGGGCTTATGTTGCTGAGATAGTCCGGGCCGGCATTCAGTCTATCCACTTTGGGCAGATGGAGGCGGCCCGCTCTCTGGGAATGACCTATCCCCAGTCTATGCGCTACATTATCCTGCCCCAGGCCTTTCGGCGCATTCTGCCGCCCCTGGCGGGACAGTTTATCAGTCTTATCAAGGATTCATCGCTGCTGGGGATCATTGCCATTCGTGAACTCACCAAGGCAACCAGGGAGGTAGTTACCACCACTTTGCAACCCTTCGAGCTCTGGTTCGTCGCCGCCTTACTCTACCTGGTGCTGACCTTTGCCTTGTCCATGTTTGTGCAATATTTGGAGAGGAGGACTGCGATCGGTGGTTAGAGCAGAAAGCGTTTACAAGACCTTCTACACCACCCACAAGATTGAGGCCCTGATTGATGTCTCCTGTGGGGTTGACAAGGGCGAGGTGGTGGTGATTATCGGTCCTTCGGGGTCAGGAAAAAGCACCATACTGCGCTGCCTGAACATGTTGGAGAAGGCTGACAAAGGCCGCATCTACATAGACGGCGTTGATATTCTGGACCCCAAGACCAACATTAGCAAGGTCAGGGAAGAAATGGGTATGGTCTTTCAGTCTTTCAACCTCTTTCGCCACAAGACGGCTCTGGGCAATCTCACCCTGGCCCAGACAGTGGTGCGCAAGCGCTCCAAAAAAGAGGCGGTAGAGAAAGCTATGGCCCTATTGGAAAAAGTGGGCATTCCTGACAAGGCCGACTCCTATCCGGACAACCTCTCCGGTGGGCAGCAGCAGCGGGTTGCCATTGCCAGGGCTCTGGCCATGGACCCCAAAGTGATGCTCTTTGACGAGCCAACCTCAGCTCTGGACCCAGAGATGATTGGCGAGGTACTGGATGTTATGAAGACCCTGGCCCTGGAGGGGATGACCATGGTAGTGGTGACTCACGAAATGGGCTTTGCCAGGGAAGTTGCGGATCGAGTCATCTTTATGGACGAGGGCCAGGTAGTCGAAGTGGGCACGCCGGAACACTTCTTCGAGAATCCCACCCATGACCGGACCAAGTTGTTCCTTAGTCAAATTTTATAGATGGCGTAAGGCGAACTTCTAAAATCCCAAACTCCAAATCACAAAGACTGAGTTTTCAGTTTTCTTGTTTTTCTTCCCTGACACCTTGAGATTGGGTGATTTGGAATTTCTATTCCTCAACACTCCAGCACGCTAATACTCCACCCAGAATTGATTAGTTGAGAAACACCTGCCGATAAGCATCAATGGATTCCATCACCCTGCCAGCACCACGGGTCACCGTAGTGAGCGCATCTGCTTCCACATGCACCGGAAGTTTCAGAATGTCAGTCAGCAGGGTGTCCAATCCCCTGAGCAGTGCTCCGCCTCCCGCCAGCCAGACACCATTGTGCGTGATGTCTGATGCGAGTTCCGGCGGTGTCTTTTCGAAGGTCCGCTTGATACTCTCAATTATGACATTCACCGGCTCCGTCAGGGCGCGCCTGATTTCTTGATCGTCTACCTGGAAAGATCTGGGTATTCCTGTGAGTATTTCCTTCCCTGCGACTCCAACCGTCATGGGCTGGGGAAGTGGACAGGCAGAGCCGATTTCCAGCTTGATCCGCTCCGCCTCATTTTCACCGATGGCGATTTGGTGGTGGTTCTGAACGTGGCGGATTATAGCTTCATTGGCCTCGTCGCCGGCCACTCGCACTGATTCTGAATAGGCCACGGCCGAGAGTGAAATCACCGCTACCTCCGTGGTCCCCCCTCCGATATCCACCACCATGCTGCCTACCGGCTTGTCAATGGGTAGGTCAGCGCCAATGGCTGCAGCCATTGGTTCCTCGACCAGGTGCACCTGGCGCGCCCCTGCTTGCTCTGCTGCTTCAATTACCGCACGTTTCTCCACCTGGGTAACGCCGGTGGGGACGGCCACAATGAGCCGTGGCCGAAAAAGAAAAGATCGGCTCTTGATCTTTCTGAGAAAGTATTTGATCATTACACTGGTTACTTCAAAATCAGCAATCACTCCGTCCTTCATGGGACGAATGGCGACGATTTTCTGAGGGGTGCGGCCCAAATATTCTTTGGCCTCACTGCCCACAGCAATAACCTTCCCGGTATCTCGGCTCAGGGCCACCACTGAAGGTTCGTTGAGCACAATTCCCTCACCCTTCACGTAAATGAGAGTATTGGCTGTACCAAGGTCCATGGCCATATCTTTGGCGAAAAGTCCAGCAAATCCGTGCAACAACCTCATAATTACCTACCTACGTGGAGCCGTCTATTGCTACAAGTTAATCCGTCTACTCACAAGCTCGATCCAATTTTCAGCGGTGATGGTACCTGGACGAAATCACTCCGGACGTGCAGTCAAGCAGATTTTACTTTTGTGTCTCGATTGGAAGAATTCGCTGCTTGAGCGGTTAGGGCTTGAAAAGCCATGGTCCACAGTTCACGGGACGAAGCCGCATCTCGGGGGTAGAGTGCAGAACCAAAACAGGCCTCCAGCCGGGGCAGGTCATCCAATGATGCCAGCACTTCCTGGTGTATAGCGGCGGTACTGGACACGAGTTGGTCATGTATGGCTCTCTCTGTTTCGTCTTCAAACAATACGGCAAAACGGGCTTGATCCAGACAACCAATGAGCTGTTTGTCTCTGAGTCGCTGCAGCAGTGTTGAAGCGATGCGCTGGCGTATGATTGCCAGATCTGGCAGAGCTATTCGAGTACTCAGGGCCTCAAAGCCCTCGATGGCAACGATACCTAGCCCCAGACTGACACCGGTCTGCCGACACCTTTCCAGTCTTTTATTGAGAATTCGGTCAAAAGCCTCAGTGTTGCATACTTCGGTGATGGGATCCAAATTGCGAACAAGAGCCAATTCACGTTTTAAGGTAAAATTTTGGAGGACGAGAGTAGCACGCCTTACCAAGGCAGTGATAGCACCTAGTTCTTCCTTACTCCAGTTGGCTTCGGTGCGACTGATAAAAGCCATCACACCGCCCATTTCATCCGCTTCCCAGGCCAGGGGCATACCGACCAAGGCACCAATTCTACCGATGGAGTCTTTCGGGCCAAAAAGAAAAGGAATTCGAGTGCGGGAGCGAAACTTGGGAATAACTAGAGACTTACGATTCTGGAAAATCCAACCAATGCCCGAAGCGGCAACTAGCTGCAAAAATTGGCCTTCCTTGATGGGCACAGCAACCAGACCACTATCGACTTGAAGATATTGACAGGCGAAGTCCAGCAAGCGGGTTAGATAAGGGACCGGATCATCGGTGTCTGCCGGCAGCGCATCAGCACGGCTCCACAGAGTCAAGAGTTGGCGCTGGCGCTGATGGTGGTGACTGGCCCGCTCAGCACCAAGGGCATTACCGATAACAGTGGCAAAGCCCGAAAGAAGCTTCTGGTCCTTATTGGTAAAGACGTACTGGCGCTTACTGTCCACACAAAGCACGCCTTTGGGCTGCTCAAGGGGAAAAGCCAGGAAGGATTTGATGTTCTCGTCGCCTTGATAGTAGGGGAGAATCTTCGTGTCGCGGTCAAAGTGATCGATGCTTAGTGGTTCGTTATTCTTTGCCGCCCAACCCACCAGGCCCCCTTCCTCGAGCGAAAATCGAGCCTCGGGGTTGATGTGCTTGCTCAAACTATGAAATGCTCTCAAGGTCAGTTGTTTGCTACTGTCATCCCAGAGAAATAGGGCTGCCGTGTACGCTTCCAGGCAGTTACTCAGCAGAGCAGTGATGTCGTCGAGTTGTCGATCAACTGACATATGGACCTGCAGGTGGGGCACCAAAGGATATAAAAGAAGCGGCTCGATAGCCATGCCCGTTCGGGCGCCATCTTACCGTATTCTGGCCGATATTATTAATTGTTACCGCATGTTATCTCATGCCGGGCCACGGTTCGGTCCATGAATAGCCTATTTAAGAAGTTGTGTCAACCACTTTCGGATTTCAGATTTCAGATTTCGGATTGCGGATTGAAAACTCCGGATTTCAAATTTCAGAACGAAAATCTGTAGTTGCAATCTGCAATCTGCAATCTGCATTCTAAAATCTCAAGTCATCATCACTCCAACACTCGAGATCGCTCATTGTGGTGCTTGTCAAACCGCTGTAAATAGGATAATGAGTTGATGGCAAAAGGAGGACTGGATGGCCAAGATTCGTGTGATGCCAGAACAGCTGGCCAACAAAATTGCCGCTGGTGAGGTAGTTGAAAGGCCGGCTTCAGCGGTAAAAGAGCTGGTTGAGAATGCCATGGATGCCGAGGCTCGCCAGATAAGCATCGAAGTGCATGGATCAGGGTGCCGTACAATTCGAGTGGTTGATAATGGTATGGGTATGGAAGAGGATGAGGCCATTCTGGCCCTTGAGCGCCACGCTACCAGCAAGATCACCAGCGATGCAGACCTCGCTGCCATTCATACCCTCGGATTTC
>CAMYLW010000025.1:0-11298 GCA_947259475.1 Thermodesulfobacteriota bacterium | reverse complement strand
GCCGGTACTCATATTAGTGTCGCTGCAGGGGTGGTGAAGGAAGTAAGCGAGTGCGGCTGTCCACCTGGTACCCAGGTGTGGGTTCGTGATCTTTTTTTTAATCAACCAGCGCGACGTAAATTTCTGAAAAGTGAGAAGACCGAGTTTGGACATGTGGTGGATACACTAACCAGGCTGGCCCTGGGCCGACCGGAAATCCATTTTTCCCTTAGCCAAAAAAATCGCCAGATTCATGACTGGCCCGCAGCGATAAATCTGCAGCAGCGGTTGGCACAAATCTTCCCCAAGAGATTGACGCAATCCTGGTTGGCCGTATCCCACAGGCAAGGGGTCTTGAGCCTTGTGGGATTTTTGAGCCCTCCGGAACTCTACCGATCTAACAGCCGCATGCTTTTCCTTTACGTTAATGGCAGACCGGTTTGGGATCGACAGCTGAGGATTGCACTGCTAGAAGCCTACAGAACATTGCTGCCAAAGGGTAAATATCCTCTCGGGGTACTTCTCCTGGAATTGCCTGCCGAGCAAGTGGATGTAAATGTGCACCCAACGAAAGCGGAGGTGCGTTTTCAAGATCCGCGGACTCTCTGTAAAACAGTAACGAATGCGGCGCAAGCCGCCCTGGCCACCATGGAGAGGCAGCGATGGACTCGGCCTCTGGCTGCAGGCTCTGGGCTGCGAGCTGCAGAGGCCCCGATTCAAAGTGAATTGGCACCTCTCTTGCCTGAGGGGGTAGCAGCATCTGAGCCAAGGGTTCCAACCTATGATGCGCTCGATTTTCCCCAGAGAGGTTTTCCCACGGATGAAGAGAGCAGGCAACCGCCGGAGAAGCTGCACCAGGAACTCGGAACGCTGTTTGGCGAACTGGATGTCATAGGTCAATTCCACAACACCTATATTCTCTGCGAAGCACCGGACGGCCTGATTCTGATTGATCAGCACGCGGCTCACGAGCGGGTGTTTTTCGAGGCTTTTCACAAAGAGGCAATTGAAGGGCAACTGGCAAGTCAGATTTTGATGATCACTGAGACCGTAGAGCTCACTGCTGAGGAGGCCGCTTGGCTGGAGGACTCCTTGCCTCTCTTTTCAAGGCTGGGGTTTAGGCTGGAGCCATTTGGTAGCTATACCTTCGTCGTACGCGCGGTTCCGGCGGTGGTACTCCGCCAAGAGCCGCTAGAACTGCTTCTGGAGCTGGTGGCAGCGGGCTGTAAGGGGGTAGGTTCTCTCGGACCGGAAACTCTGCTCGAGAAACTACTGCAATCCATGGCGTGCCAGATCGCCATAAAGGCTGGCCAGAGGTTGGGGAGGGAAGAGATTGCGGCACTCTTGCAGCAGCTCGATGGACTGGATCACTGTTCAACGTGCCCACACGGCCGTCCACTCTGGTGGAAGCTCACCACGGGTGAGGTGGAAAGGATGTTTGGGAGGGCATAGGGCATAGAGCATAGGGCATAGAGCATAGGGCATGGAGCATAGGGTTCAAAAATCTCGAAATCCGAAAATCCTTTGTCGTCTGTCCTCTGACTTCTGTCCTCTGACGTCTGACTTCTGACCTCTAATCCCCGTCTCGCCGTTTCTCCCCGTCCCCGTGCCGTCCCGCTGTGCCTAGTATCCCCGTGGGGACTGTGACTGAAGGTGTGCAAAGTACAGGCTATATGGACGAAGACAAGCCCAAAGTAATAGCCGTAATGGGTCCCACTGCAGTGGGAAAAACCTGGCTGGTGTCACAGCTGACCAAGGATTTGGGCGGTGAGATTGTAAACGCGGATTCGGTGCAGATCTATCGTTTCATGGACATTGGCACCGCTAAACCCACAATGGCTGATAGGGCGGAGGTGGCCCATCACCTTGTGGACATTGTGGATCCTGACCAGGACTTCGATGCCAGTCGCTACAGCCAACTGGCAAGAGAGGTGATCGCAAGCCTGGCCCGACAGGGCAAGCCCGCCATAGTGGTAGGTGGAACCGGCCTGTACCTCAAAGCGATCTTTCACGGGCTTTTCCCCGGAGCCCCTTCAGATCCGCTGGTAAGACAACGTTTGCGTCGAGAAGCGGAGAAAAAGGGTGGGGTCGAGCTTTACCAAAAGCTTCAACGGATAGATCCAATCACCGCCCAGCGAGTCCACCCACATGACCTTTTCAGAATTATCCGGGCCCTGGAAGTGTGGGAATGTATGGGGCAACAGATCTCTGCCCTACAAAGTGATCACGATTTCAAGGATCGACCATTCCTGCCGCTGAAAATTGGGTTGCGACGTCCTCGCCCCGAACTGTATGAACGTATCGACAGGAGAGTGGAAGAAATGATGGCCCAGGGACTTTTGGAGGAGGTCAGAGGACTTCTGAGCCGTGGCTATGGACCAAACCTCAAGAGCATGCAGGTCTTGGGTTACCGGCACATGGTGCAACATCTGATACATGGTGTGGATATCGCTGAGGCTGTAAGGACCATGAAGCGAGATACTCGCCGCTATGCCAAAAGACAGATGACTTGGTTTCGACGCGACCGGGAGATTAACTGGTTTCACCCACGACAGATGGAGGATATTGTCAGGCTCGCTGACCGGTTCTTGGGCGGCCTCAATCGTAACGATAGTTGAGCCATTAGCAAACAAAAACTGCCACTGATCACAAAACGGAATACTAATTGCTAATAGATAACTGGTGCCCAGTTCCTGGTGCACAGCGCTTCCTGCGCGGAACGTTCTGCGCAGGGACAAAAGAGTTGACAAAACCCCTAAGTATCTATACAAACGGGCTAACTAATTCAAGATGTTGCGTACTTGCAATGGAGTATGGTGAAGTTATAGGCGGCGGTTCAGTATGGCATTGAAGGGAAACATCGAGACATTCTATCTGTCCAGCATGCTGCAGTTGCTTGCCCAAGATAAGAAGACTGGTATTCTCACTATTGCCGACAAAGGGCGAATGGTGCGGGTGTACTTCAAGAATGGCAATATCATTTACGCTGTGGGCAGCCAAAAGGAGGTAAGACTGGGTTATCTCCTGCGCACCAAAGGCATCATCTCAGCCGAGGAACTTCAGAAGGCCTTAACCCTGGCGAAGCAGAGGAAAGAGCGATTGGGTAAGATCTTGGTGGAGAAAAGCTTCATTTCCCTCGAGACGCTAAAAAAGTTTATTCACCAGCAGGTGCGCGACATCCTCTACGATTTGTTCTTGTGGAAAAGAGGAGATTTCGAATACGTGGACCAGGATTTCGACCTGGACGAGGAGTTTGTCACTGAGCTGAATCACATGGAGGTAATCTTAGAGGGCACTCGGCGTGTGGATGAGTGGGAGATTCTGAGCAAGAATATCCCAAATCCCGACGTGGTTTTCAAGATTAACAAAAGTGTGGAGAAACAGCGCGACTCAGTTAACTTGACGGCCAATGAGTGGCGCGTAATCTCACTGGTTGATGGAAAGCGGACAGTGGAGCAAATCGTCGGCGACAGCGGTCACGATGAGTTTGTTGTCTACCGCATGATCCACTCTCTGATTTCTTCGGGCCTTATTGAACCAAGCGGAGGTGCTGCTGCGGTCACTTCCGGGGGCAAGAGTGAAGCTCCTACTATCATCCAGATTTATCACCATGTACTGTTGGGCTTACTGAAGGTCACAGAAAAGGCCGCTGGCGCTCGAGCCTACAATCTCATGGAAGAGGCCAAGGCTCAGGTGCCGGCCCAGTACTCGAAGTTACTCAGAACCTATGATTGCCGCAGCGATGCCAAGGGAAACCTGAAGCTAATCCTGGAGGCTGCTCCTAATTCTCCTCCCGGCAATGAGGAACTGCTGTATGCTTTCAATGCCTGGATTTTTGCCATCCTGCACAAACAAAAAGGGCTTCTGAGTGAAGAGGCCATGGCGGCTAACCTCAAGGAATTGACCAGACCGGACGCCGCCTGGCAACAGCTTCCTGGCAAGTCCAACCTCAAGGGAGCCATTCTGAGCACTATCATCCAGACGGTGGAGCAATTTCAGCAAGAAGGGCTCAAAGGCGCGAAGGGTAAGGGAAAGGGCATTCTCTCCTTCCTTAAGCGGAAGTAAACATTTCTTATCTCCCATCTCTCATTTCTCATTTCGCAGCGAAAAGTCGTATCGTGAGGGCAACGTCCGCCCCGATTTAGATACGAACTACTCCAGTGGCTACTTGGTAGGAATTTTTTCAAGGGCAAGATCTAGCTCGGTGGGCGTACGCCAGCGCTTTTTAGGATCTTTGTGCAGACATTTCAAAATGGCTTCATCCAGTTTGGCAGGAATGCTGGAGATAAACACCCGAGGAGGCACGGGATATTTCTCGTTGTGCTGTTTCTTGAAGTCCTCTGGTGATGGCCCTTTAAACGGCAATTTCCCTGTAAGGGCTTTATAGAATACGAGGCCAAAAGAGTAGAGATCTGCGGCCTGCTTCATCTTGTCCGGCATTCGCGCAGGAGCGCGGTTGAAAAGTTCGGGCGCCATAAAGGCTAATTCAAAAGCAGAGAGTTCCTCGTAGTTCGCTGTCAAATCCAGCATGTTATTGAGCTGGAAGACAAGACCAAAATCGGTAATCTTGGCGTTGCTAATCTGGTCGCTGACAACCACCCGTTTGGAGTTAAGAGCGAGGTGGAATATTTTCCTGAGGGTATCGTCAGCGCCTCGATGCGAATGGGCATAGGCTAGAGCGTTGAGAAGAGCTCTGGCCAAGCTGACGGCCTCGGCTATGGGCAGGTGAGTTTTCTCTTTTAACAAGTCCTCCAAGGTGCTGCCAAAATCTTCCATGATCAGGTAATACTGGCCGTCGCTTTCGGCTAAGTCCAGGACCCGAGTGATGTTGCGGTTTTCCATATTCACTTGCTCATAGGCCCACTTGACAATGAAATCCTTGACCTTGGCCCCACCAGACAGTTGAGGCAGAAGAGTCTTGGCGACACGAAAGGTTCCACTCGGAACCTCGCGCACTCGGAAAATCTGATGGATCTCATCCTGACCAAGTTCTGCCTGAATCTCGTATTGGAGATCAGTGTCCACATGGAGGCCAAGCAAACCTTTGCCTGTGGACAAAAGTGGTCCTTGGGTCTGCGTCTGCACCTTGGAGCGGATTACCTCGTGAGTGGGATCAATAGAGGCAGCACGCTGGAAGTAGGTTTGTGCCTGGTCGTATAGATTTTTTTTCTCGCAGGCTGTTCCAATCAGATAATAGTACTTCAAAGTTTCAGGTCCGGGCTTGATGGACTCTATCCAGGGAAGAGCATCTTCCATTAACTCCAGAGTTCGATCATAGTCCCGTTTTTTCAGCAAAGCCTCGCCGAGTTCGGTCAGGGCGGTCAATTTGTAAGGGGTGTCCACCAGCATTACTTCCAGATATTCATTGGCAGCACCGTCGAATTCGCCCGCACGGAGAAGGTGTCTGGCAAGCTTTAGGCGGATATCAGTTTTCTCACTTCCGTTGTCAAGCATCTGTTGGTAAATGGCCGCGACTCGCTCCATGGCATCAGCGTTGCCCGGATCTTTCTCCAGTACTTGCTCATACAGAGGCACCAATCTGTCAACAGGAACCTGCTGTTCGCTCTCCATGTGACGCAGTGTTTTGATGGCTTTCGAGAACTGTTCGTTCTTGAGGTGAAGCTTCACCACGTTCAGCTGATATCGATCGCTATCTTTGGCCAAGCTCTCGACCTTTTTGGCCGCAGTTCGATGCGTCGGATCGCTCGCCGCCAGCTGTTGGTAGAGCTCTAGGGCCTTTTCCATGTCACCAGCTGTTTCATACCCTACCGCCATCTGCCCCAGGAACACATTGCGGTCGGTATCAGCCAAACCCTTCTGTTTATAGGTCTTCTCGAAGATCCGGAGACCTTCTCTGTGCTGCCCGAGCTGAATATGAGCCTTGCCAATCTGCAGAGAACATTCAATTGGCTGGAATCCTAAGGTGGCAGCGTTTTGAAACTCCTGGATTGCCTCGGCGAATAGACCGATGTCCAGAAACGCTTGACCTCGATTGAAGGCAGCACTCCCTTCCCCTTCTTGGGCGGCGACATGCTCTTCTGGTTTGGCTTCTGAGGGTTGGCCGTGGAATTCGGCTTCCTGGCGTTCGATGAGAGCAAGTTGTTCCCGAATAGATCCGCGAAAGCTCTCGTAGGTTTGACGGAAAGCTGGATCGGTAGAGGCTCGTTGTGAGTGGGATCCCAACTCTTTCAGGAGCTGTTGGTAGGCCTGGCGGGCTTCATCGAAAAGACCCTGAGAAAGGTAGAGCTCAGCCTCATTTATCTTTTCTTGGATCTCAGAGAGGCCATTGGCGCTGGAATGTTTGATATTGTCTGATTGCATGGTCAGGGAAGACCCCGGGCAACTGTCCTGCTAACATGGGAGGCGGTCAATCAGTCTAGGCCGGTGGCGATTTACGAGAGCACGTAGTTCGGATCAATAACGTTAATCTCAAAATCTCCTTCAATGGTGGCCATGCCACTCACCTCTCCTGGCAGCCCAGCTTTGCGGTAGCCTTTGACGTCATAGGGCGTCCTTTGCATTACCTCATCAGTTAGTAAGGCACCGTGGCGCTCACCGGTGCTGAGCAGGACAATACCTCTGACGGGGGCTACGGCCTCGGTGTCATCGCTGCCAAGGGTCTCCGGGCCAAGAGCGATGATGGGGAATTGGATTTTCTTCAAGTCTTTCGGTTTGAGGTTCGCGAGAGGACCGGTAATTCCCCGCTTGATGCTGCGAAATGCCCCCTTGAAATCGGTCAGTCCGACGTAACCTCTCTTGCGCAAACTCTTCACTTTGCCCTTGGAAACCTTGAAGATATTGATGACGGCCTCCGCAGGGATACCCAGGGTATTGTTGACCACGTCGGCCAGGTAAATGCTAGCCTGTGCATCGGGAGTAATACCAGGGGACTCGGAAGGTATCTCCTCGACCAGGTCCAGTACTGGTTCGGACTCTAGAGACTCCATGAAATCATCGGAGTCCAACGAGAACTCTTCAGTTTCCATTTGAACATCTTTGAATGCTATTCCTTCATGGCTGGACGTCGGCGCCACACCCTCACCAGCAAGACTGTGCTGCAAGTTGGAAGTGACCTGAGTCAGACTCTGAACAGCACCACGGATAGTTTTAACCTGCGAATCAATCGCAGCCTGGGCTTCCGGGGTAAGGGCTTCCCCTTGCTGCTGGTCTAGATTTTGCTCAAGTTTGTTCAACGCTGCACTCAGGTTGCCAGACAGTTCCTGGGCCTCTGTCAGTTTAGCTCCCACGGTCTTATGCACGGAGTCAAAATGTCTCTCTAATTTCTCGAGAGCAGGCTTGCCTGTCATCGCTTTCAAGATCCGACCAAAGAATGTAGTAGTCTCCTGGTCAAGGACCTCCAAAGCATTGGAAAGTTGGCCACTCAGGGCTCTGACTTCTTGGATGAAAGGCTGCAAAGATGCAGGAGTAGCAGCCGGGGCCACCTGAGGTGGCGGAGCCATTTCCGTTGGCTCTACCGCTGGCTCCAGAACCGGTTCTTCATCGAAAAGTTCTTCAAAAACTGGTTCCTCTTCGGGAAGTGGTTCCAGAGTTGGCTCTGCCTCGGGTGGTTCTTCGGCTAAAATTTCTTCAAAAAGCTCTTCCGGCAAAGGTTCTTCTTCCGGGGGAGCTGCCAGTGTTGGTTCCTCTGCGGTGAGTGCTTCCAGTGTCGGTTCTTCTTCAGGCGGTTCTTCCAGTAAAGGTTCTTCTTCAGGGGGAGCGACCAGTGTCGGCTCTTCCTCGAGCCCATCTTCAAAAAGCGGTTCTTCCCCAAATAATTCATCCAGAACTGGTTCTTCTTCAGGAGGAACTGCAGCTACAGGCTGCTCTGAGGCGACCTCCTCTAGTATCGGTTCTTCCTCAATTATTTCGTCCAGCGCCAGTGCTTCTTCAAGAGGCTCCTCCAAAACCGGTTCTTCCGCGACCATTTCTTCTAGAATCGGCTCCTCAACTGGCGGAGGCTCGACGGCTGGTTCGGGCGCAACTGCTGGAGGTTCCTCTGCCGGCGGCTTCATCCGTTGGATCTCAGCCTTCACCCGCCTAAATTGACCGAGCAGTGTGTCCATTACCTCGCTGCGCTCAGTCTCTGTGGCGGCTGGCTCCCGCAGGAAAAGGTCAAGACCACGGGCAGCTCCGTGCAAAAACTGGACGGAGATCGGTGCGGCATCAGCCTTGGCAGCTCGTAAATATTGGAGCACCCCCAGGGACATTTTAATCACTGCCATGCAGTGACGGTTATCACCGTGCTTGTCGCTGACGGCCTGGAGCTCTTTTTCAAAATCCTGTATGGATTCGGGAGTAATCTCCCAATCCAGAGTGAGTAGACTCTCCTTCAATTGAGCTAAAGAATCATCTGCGGCTTCAGCCGGCGGAGCAGGAACAGATTCTTCCACTGGTTTCTCTGCCGGTTTTTCGGCGGGCTCTTCGGGGGGTACTTCCTCAGCAAGTGAAGGTTCCTGTGCCTCGGTCTTCTTGACGAAGAGTTCGTCTATGGCCTTGTCAATGTCGGCCTCTAATTCGCTGGCATCAACTCCTGCCAAGGGGTCGTCGGTCAAATCCATGTGCCCCTCCTTATGGCAACTGGCGGTTGTTACCGGGATAAAAGTTTGCGGCTAACATACTTTACTGTCCCTTTGCTGATCTCTCTTAGCGTTTCAAACACACCGTCGCCCTTGAGTGCACTGCCACTAAACCAGGGGACCTGGAGTTCCTTGTTCAGGTCTTCCTGCATCTCCTCAACAGAGAGGATGGGAATATTAGAACCGCCGAGGTCTCTTTTGTTGTACTGAAGGACGAGAGGGATTTCATTAATGTCGACGTTATCCTCAGCAAGATTCTGTCTCAGATTTTCCAGACTCTCAACGTTCTTTTCTTTCTGAACTTTCAGAGAATCAGCCACGAATACGATGCCATCCACACCTTTGAGAACCAGTTTGCGGGTCGCGTTGTACATGACCTGGCCAGGGACGGTATAAAGCTGGATCTTTATGCTCAGTCCCTGAATCTGACCGAGGGCCAAAGGGAGAAAGTCAAAAAAGAGCGTGCGGTCACCCTTGGTGTCGATGGTAACCATTTTACCACGAACAGAGTCGGTCATGGCCTGGTGTAGGTAAAGCAAATTGGTAGTCTTGCCCCCTCGCCCAGGCCCGTAGAACACTATCTTACATTGGACCTCGTTTTTACTAAGATCAATAAACGACACAGTTACAGCTCTCCGCCCAGAATAGGTACCAGTGTATCAGTCACTCTCGCGGTATTTAACCTGATCAGCCACAAAGAAACATCCTTGCCGAAAAGGGTAATAAGAATGAACCCCTTTCCCACTTTGGTGAAGTGGATGTTTTCATTCTTGCCTTTGTGGAAGAGAAGAGCGAAGTCATCTTCTCCAATGAGCTTAGCAATCTCGGCGGTTGCGCCGAAATTGGCCGCAGAAAGTGCAGCTAAGGCCACAACATCCAGATTGGCAGGATCGCCTCGATTGACAATAAGATTGCCGGAGCGGTCAACCAAGAGGACGCAGTCGGCCCCGGCCCGAAGAACATCCTCATCCAGAGCGCTAATGATGTTATCTATCGATTCTTTGGATAAGACGAGATCCATACCCCCCTCACTTTTACTGGCTCCGCACTAGGTTAGAGCAGCGATTAAAGACGTATGCTTTCAATTTCGCTACAAAAAAAGTCTCGGTATCTATAGCAGTATTGCTATAAAAATGCAAATACTTTTTTGTAGTAATGTCGCATGTCTGCAGGAATCATGCCGTGTTCAGCCCATCAATCGAACTGTCAATCTAACATGCGGCGAAGGGCGATCAGTTCTTGTTTGATTTCGTCCAAGGTTGGGTGATGCGAAGAGTGATCTGAGGGGAGTTTTAGTTTCTTGCGGGCACCTGCGATGGTGTATTTCTCGTCGTGGAGCAAATTCTTGATGTGCAGGAGCGTCTCTACATCTTTCCGACGGTAGACCCGCTGCTTTGAAGGGGCGCGTCGGGGTCGGACCAGGGAAAACTCTCGTTCCCAATAGCGAAGCACATGGGTGGGAACGCCTATAATCCGGCTCACCTCGCCAATCTTGAAAAAACGCTTACTGGGAATGATGTCTGTCATGATCAAAGCACATAATGTTTGGATAAACGGTGAACAGCGAAAAGGAAAGGGATTACCGTCTTCGTCTCAACCGCTTGTCTACCGTTCACCGATTGCTCCGTATTGAATCTTGCATTATCTGCTGTGTAATATGCAACACTAGCGGCCAAATTTCAAGAGCGGATTTCAGCCTGGAATGCGGCAATGACCTTTTGGCTAAATGCCGTATGGATTTCATTTACCTCCAGGTCAGTGAGACTGCGTTCTCCGGATCTGTAGGTGATGCGGAAGGCCAGACTCGTATTGTCTTTTTCTATCTGTTTGCCTTGATACTGATCGAAGAGGGTGATGGATTCAGCGTACTGCGGCCGATGTTGTTCTAGATAGTCGAGCAAATCCTGGGCGGCGACAGAACCAGAAACGACAATGGCCAGGTCACGGTTGACTGCGGGGAATCTTGGCAAGGGTTTGAACTTCTTCAGAGATACTGTTTTTTCCATGAGGAGGTCGAAGTCGATGTCAAAAACATATATGGGGCCTTTGAGGTCAAAGTCCTCTAGAACCCTGGGATGGACCTCCCCCAGGTCTCCCAGACAGGTGTCGGCCAGGAGGACGCGCGCAGCCGCATCTGGCTTTAAATAAGGAGCTAGATCCGTATTGGCCCAACGAATATCTGCGACTCCGAGATCCAGAAAGAGAGCCTCGAGCGCACCTTTGATATCGAAGAAATCAACGCTCTGAGCTGGCTCGTTCCATCCTGTCGGCCGACGCGTACCAGAGAGTAGGCCACAAAGGTTGAATCGCTCTTCAGGAAGTTCCTCATCTCCCCTGGAGAAAAAGACTTTGCTGATTTCAACGAGTCTCAAATTAAAGTTGTTTTGGCGCTGGTTGCGGACGGCAGTTTCCAGCATCCCTGGAACAAGTGAAGTACGCATTACTGCCTGTTCCTCGCTCAAGGGGTTGCGAAGGGGAAGGAGTCGCCTCCGCCGGTCGTCCTCTTCGAGTCGCAGCAGTTCAACAGCTTGAGGGCTGATGAATGAGTAGGAGATAATTTCGCAGAAACCATGGGCTGCAAGGAGCTGTTTGGTCTGCTGCCGGATGACCTGATCTTGAGCCGGCTTGGCTGAAGCCAAGCGAGCCATAGGTGAAGCACTGGGGATAAGGTCGTATCCTGCCAAGCGAGCCACTTCTTCCATGAGATCCACTTCACGGCTAAGGTCGCCGCGAAAAGATGGTG
>CAMYLW010000024.1 GCA_947259475.1 Thermodesulfobacteriota bacterium | reverse complement strand
CCATGGTCTGGCGCAGTGCATCCAACTCCCTCTCCTTCTGGAGCAGATGGGTATTTTTCTCCCGTACCTGGGTATAGTCATGATAGAGACGATTGCCAAAGTATCCCCCTGCAGCCAACAGTGCCCAAGAGAGCAACAACATGCCCACAAAAATGTACAGGGCTATAACTGGGAGAGAGAAGGTTCGGGATTTGGAACTCACCGACGGCATCCACATTATGGTTATTCGTTTTCGCTTCATCCCGTCACCTGTCGTTAGATGTAGGAGAGGGTGTCAAAAAAACTGCTACTGATGGTAATTTCTTGGAAAATTTTTTGAATCTAAAATCCCGGTGAGTTCCGGGCAGCAAGGCAAAATATAAGTGTTCGATCCCTCTAAAAGCTGTTGTCATTGGTTTCGTCTCAGAATGGGGCCCAGAGTAGAAAAATTTCAGTATACTTCGAGTACATTGGGCCCACTTTTAGTTTAAACCTTCAGCCCTGTCAAGCTTTTTTTAGCCATAGCGGTAAGTTAACCTGCTACGGGTAAGAATTAGATGTTCTCCGGCAATTGACTGGGCATCTCTCCTAGTCGCTTGATTCTTAAAGCAAATTTTACGCCAAAAATAGTATTTTCCCTCTTTTCCTGAAACCGTCGGCGTAAAAAGATTTAGTGATCGCCTATAATTATTGACGTTACTCTCCTTTTGGTATACAAATAAATACACAACGCGGTTTTAAAGGAGGATTTCCATGCGAGATCGGGCCGTCGACCCACGTGTAAGTATACTCAAAGATATTTCACCCCTGCTTACTTCAGTGCTGGACACAGATAGTGTGTTGGAAATGATTATCGAATCAGTGACCAGGCTGATGGAAGCCAAAGCGAGTTCTCTTCTGCTGGTCAACAAGAGTAGGAACAAACTCTACTTTCAGATCGCAACTGGAGAAGCGAAAGAAGAAGTTAAGAAATTTGAGATTGACATGGGTCAGGGCATTGCCGGTCATGTGGCTTTAACCGGTAAACCCCTTCTTGTCCCCGACGTATCGAAAGATGCCCGCTGGGACAAGACTATCAGCGAAGCAACTGGTTTTGAAACTCGGTCCATTGCCTGCGTGCCCATAAAGAGCGGGCGGGATGTTATGGGCGTCATCCAGATTATCGACCGTGAGGATGGGCAGCCCATCCACGAAGCCGACATGGAGATCTTGAGCCATTTTTCAGAACTCGCCTCTGTTGCCATGGAACGAGCCCGAAACTACAAGGACATAGTAAACGAAAACATATCTCTAAAAAAGGAGCTGGAGTCCCGTTATGAAATTATTGGTGTCAGCAAGGCCATTGAAACGGTGATCTCAGACGCCGTCAAGGTCGCCAACTCCAAAACCACTACCCTGATAACTGGAGAGAGCGGCACGGGCAAAGAACTTGTAGCCAGACTCGTCCATAAAATTGGACCTCGGCGCAAGAGAAAACTTATGGTGGTCAATTGCGCCGCTTTTACCGACACTCTGCTGGAATCTGAACTGTTCGGCCATGAGAAAGGCTCGTTCACCGGGGCCATTTCGCGAAAGACCGGGGTCCTGGAAGTTGCCGACGGCGGCACCCTTTTTCTGGACGAGGTCGCCGAAATGAGCCCTTCCATGCAGGTAAAACTGCTGCGGGTCATCCAAGAAGGCACCTTCAATCGAGTTGGTTCAGCCAGCCCCATGCAGGTGGACATAAGGGCCATTGCCGCCACCAATAAAAATCTCTTTGAAGAGGTGCAGAATGGCGGCTTCAGAGAAGACCTCTACTACCGCCTCAACGTGGTGCATATTCACATCCCATCGCTCAGGGAACGGAGAGATGACATCCTCGTCCTGGCCCAACACTTCTTAGACAAGTACAAGTATATCAGGGGGCCATCCAATCTCAGTTTCAGCCCGAACACCATTGAAGTGCTGCAAAACTATCACTGGCCTGGCAATGTGCGCGAGTTGGAAAATGCCGTTGAGCGCGCCGTGGTGATGGGTGGCGGCGGGCATATAGAGCCTGAAGACCTTCCCTTCAGTGTGGTGCCGTCCGGAGACACCGCTCAAGAACTCTTGGGTTGTACCTTGAAGGAGGCGCTTGACTCTTTCAAGCGTGACTTCTTGCAGCGCAACCTGGATCATCAGGGTAGCAGCGTTAAGGAAACGGCAAAGGTGCTGGGCATCCAACGGACCTACCTTTCCCGGCTAATCTCCAAGTATGCTCTGACCACCAGGCGAAGTCGGTGATCCTTATGGCAGACCAGATTCGGAAGGCGAGGGTTAATGAGATCCCTGAAATTCAAAAAATGCTGGCCGGCCACGCCCAGCGCGGTGATATGCTGCCTCGTTCCCTGAGTGAACTGTATGACAACCTTCGAGATATTTTTGTCTCCCTGGTTGACGATAAGCCGGAAATCATCGGCACTTGCAGCATGCACATCTGTTGGGAAGACCTGGCCGAGATTCGATCTCTGGCGGTCAGGGAACCGCATCAGGGTCAGGGCATTGGCAAGAAACTTGTGGAGGCTTGCATTGCCGAGGCCATCGCTTTAGGATTGCACCGCATCTTCGTTCTCACATACCAGGTAGAGTTTTTTCAAAAAATAGGGTTCCAAGTAGTGGACAAGGGGACGTTGCCCCACAAAATCTGGGCAGATTGCCTAAAGTGCATCAAATTTCCCGAGTGCGATGAGACTGCCATGATTATTGAGATCTAAACCCTCTAAGCCCTCGGTTTTATCAAGGCAGGAATAACATATGGCTCTATTGGTGAATCCAATAACGAAACTTTTTGGCAGCAAGAATGACCGTGAACTCGGGAGACTGTCGCCACTGGTGGATCAAATCAACAGCATGGAGTCAGAGATGAGTTCCCTGAGTGATGCGGAGCTGGCTGGCGCCACGACACGCTTTCGCCAGCTCTTGGACCAGGGAGCTGAGCTGGATGAGCTTTTGCCGGAGGCATTCGCCGTGGTTCGGGAAGCCTCTGTGCGCACTCTGGGTATGCGACCTTTTGACGTCCAGCTCATTGGCGGTATCGTGCTCCACCAAGGCAAGATCTCCGAGATGAAAACCGGGGAAGGCAAGACCCTGGCTGCTACCATGCCGGTCTACCTCAATGCACTCACCGGCCGCGGGGTGCATGTGGTCACGGTTAATGACTACCTTGCTCGCCGTGATTCCGAGTGGATGGGAGCCATTTACAAATTCCTCGGCTTGAGCGCGGGGGTAATACTTCATAATCTCAACGACCAGGAGCGGCAACAGGCCTATGGTGCCGACGTAACCTATGGCACGAACAACGAGTTCGGCTTCGACTATCTGCGGGACAATATGAAATTTCACCGCAAGGATTGCGTGCAGCGAGAACTCAATTATGCCATAGTTGACGAGGTGGACAGCATCCTCATAGACGAAGCACGGACGCCGCTGATCATTTCCGGTCCGGTGGACTATTCCATCAAAGACTACGAGAAGCTCCGCGCCCCGGTAGCCAACCTGTTTCAGAGACAACAGAAATTAGCCAAGGAATTTATCCGAGAAGCTAGAAAACTTCTGGATGAGGACCAGGAGTACGAAGCAGGTGAGGTGTTTCTCCGGGCCTATCGGGCTGCCCCAAAGCATCCCAGTGTTATGGAGATGATGGAAGAGGGGAAGATGCGCAAGCTCCTCAAGACCGTGGAACAGGACTATTCCCTCGCCAAGCGCCTTCCCGAGGTGGATGAATCCCTCTACTACGTGGTGGAGGAGAAGGAGCGAAATGTATATCCCACTGAGAGCGGCAAAGACATAATTGCCAAGAACGATTCCACATTCTTCATCCTGCCGGAGATGGAAACAGAAATAGAGAGAATTGATCAAGACAACACTCTTTCCTCGGAAGAAAAAACAGAACGCAAACATCGGATTCGGAGCGATTATGAGCAGAAGCTTACCCGCAACCATGTGATCAACCAGTTGCTAAAGGCCTACGCCCTCTTCGGCAAGGATGTGGACTACGTGGTCAAAGATGGTCAGATCATCATCGTAGATGAGTTCACTGGCCGCCTCATGCCTGGTCGTCGTTACAGCGATGGTTTGCATCAAGCACTGGAAGCCAGAGAGGGTGTGCGAGTTGAGCAGGAAAACCAGACCCTCGCCACCATTACTTTTCAGAACTATTTTCGTATGTATGAGAAACTCGCCGGCATGACAGGAACCGCCGACACTGAAGCTGAGGAGTTTGCCAAGATCTATGACCTGGACGTGATGCTCATCCCTACCAACAAAAGGATGGTCAGATTAGACCACTCTGATGTTATCTATAAGACCGAGCGGGAAAAATTTCAGGCTGTGGTGGAAGAAATCAAAGAGCTGGCTGAAATGGAAAGGCCGGTCCTCGTTGGTACTGTGTCCATTGAGAAGTCCGAGAGACTCAGCAAGATGTTAGCGAAAGAGGGCGTCAAGCATTCGGTGCTGAATGCAAAAAATCATGAGAAGGAAGCGGAAATTATAACCCAAGCAGGGCAAAAAGCTGCAGCCACCATCTCCACCAATATGGCGGGACGCGGTACCGACATTGTATTGGGTCCCGGAGTAGTGGATATGGATGGTCTCCACATTATCGGTACCGAACGCCATGAATCTCGCCGCATTGACAACCAGCTCCGCGGCCGGGCAGGTCGCCAGGGTGACCCGGGCTCATCTCGCTTTTATCTTTCCCTGGAAGACGATCTCATGAGAATCTTTGCCGCCGACCGCATCGCTAACCTCATGGATAGGGTGGGCATGGAGGAGGGACATCCCATAGAACATGGACTTATCTCCCGCGCCATAGAAAACGCCCAGAAGAAAGTGGAAGGACAGAACTTCAACATTCGCAAGCAGCTTATCGAATACGACGATGTCATGAACCAGCAGCGGGAGATAATCTACCAGCACCGCCGCCAGGCTCTGGAGGAAGAAGATCTCCAGCCGGTTATCATGGACATGATTGAAGATATTGTTGATGACCTGGTTGAAAACCACGCCCAGGAAGAGACCCCTCCGGAAGAGTGGGATCTGCGAGGATTACAGGAAGCTTTTCTAACTCAATTCTCCATGACACTGAGCTTCGAAGGGAATGCCCTGGAAGACTTCACCCAGGAAGGTATCCGTGAGTTCCTTTTGGAAAAGGCTCGGAACGGCTACTCTCAGAAAGAGGAGGAATGGGGCCCGGAAATCGCGCGAGACATGGAGCGCTTGGTAACCCTGCAGACGGTAGATCAGCGCTGGCGTGAGCATCTCCTGGCCATGGATCACCTGAAGGAAGGGATTGGTTTGCGTGGTTATGCTCAGCAAGATCCGCTCATCGAGTACAAGCGTGAAGGGCTTGAAATGTTCCAGGAAATGGTGGAGCAGATCAAGGGAGAGATCCTCCAGATGCTTTTCAGGATTCAGGTGGCTACTCAGGAGGAAACCGAGCACCTGCAAGAAGCCCAACAGCAGCCCTTGCTCCTCAGTCACGGCGAATCAGCGGCTGGCTCAAAAAGAAAGCCGGCAAGACGTTCTGCCAAGGTTGGCCGCAACCAGCCCTGTCCCTGTGGGAGCGGCAAGAAATACAAGAAATGCTGTGGGAGATAAGCGCTCTGCGCACCAGGCACTAGGCACTAAGCACCAAAACATTTGTCATTTATCATTCCTGCACTTGGGTAATTTGTTCTTCCAACCTAAGTTCTCAATGTGAAATGAAAGCTGCCCAATGACCACTGACCTATTACCTCCTCCTGAAGAGTTTACCGTTCCCGGATTCAAAGCCGGCGCAATAGCCGCTGGCATTCGCTATCAAGGACGTCCCGACCTTGCCCTCATTACCAGTGAGGTGCCAGCCACTGCTGCCGGGGTTTTTACCACCAACAAGGTCCAGGCAGCCCCCGTTTTGCTCAGCCGCTCACATCTCACCGGTAATACTGCCCGGGCAATTGTAGTCAACAGCGGTATCGCCAACGCCTGCACCGGGGACATTGGCCTGCAACGTGCCCAGGCCACAGCTCGCATAGCTGCTGATGCCATTGGCTGTCCCCTCGAAGAAATTTTGGTGGCCTCCACCGGGGTGATTGGCATGGACCTGCCCATTGAGCCGGTGGCCAACTATCTTCCCAAGTTAGTTCCCTTGGTGCGCTCCGATGGCTGGATGGATGCGGCTCAAGCAATTATGACCACAGACACGGTACCCAAAATCCACATGGTAAGAAGCCGGCTGCAGGATCGTCCTTTCACAGTACTTGGCATCGCCAAGGGCGCCGGCATGATCTGCCCGGACATGGCAACCTTGCTCTCATTCGTGGCCACAGATGCAGCCATCACCCCCGAAGCCCTCCAAACACTGGTTCGAGAAGAAGCGGAGCACTCTTTCAACCGGATTACGGTGGACGGGGACACCAGCACCAACGACACGCTTATAGTACTCGCCAACGGTCGCGCCGCTAACCAGCCGATAGCAGACCTGGCTTCCCCTGACGGCGAACGGTTACGCCAAGCCCTTGGAGAAGTCCTACTAGATCTGGCCAAAAAAATCGTTGCTGATGGAGAAGGTGCCACCAAATTGGTTGAAATCAGACTAAAGGGTGCATCAAGTCAGGCTGAAGCACTCAGGGGAGCTCGGACAGTTGCCAACTCACCCCTGGTAAAAACCGCCCTTTTTGGAGAGGACGCCAACTGGGGCCGTGTTCTTGCGGCATTGGGCCGGGCGGATATCCGCTTTGATCCCAACCGGGTGCAGCTGTTCTTCAATGAGGTGAAGCTTGTGGAAAACGGGCTTGCTCTTGGAGAAAAGGCGGAGAATAAGGCCAGTGAGATTTTACGCCAACCGTCGTTTTCCATAACGATTGATCTTGGTGAGGGCACGGCAGAGGAATCAGTCTATACTTGTGATCTCAGTATTGATTACATCAAGATCAATGCCGACTATCGCAGTTGAACCAGCCATCAGCTTTCAGCTATCAGTAAAAAGATGCTGACTGCTGATCGCTGAATACTGACAGCTTCTATTGTTATGATGATCGCTTGCCACCATCCAAATTTCATGCCTTGGCCCGGACTATTTTTCAAAGGTATGCAAGCGGAACAACTGGTGCTGCTCGATGATGTCCAATTTCCCTTGGGAGGAAGCTGGATAAACCGAAACCGGCTTAAAAACGACCAGGGAGAATTGTGGCTAACAGTGCCAGTTTGGAAGCGAGGCAGGAGTTTCCAGCGTATTGATCAGGTTGAAATCTGCAACAACGAAAATTGGCAGAAAAAGCACCTGTTCAGCCTTGAGCATGCTTGCAAACATACTCCTTACTGGGACGAACACTTCAGATTTTTCCAAGAAATCTGCAGCAAACAGAGGCAGAATCTTTTAGAGCTGAACCTCGAGATCTTAGACTACCTGCGGCTCGACTTGGGAATTCCCCAACCTTTTGTGCGCAGCTCAACCTTTGCCATTGAGACCAGTGGTTCTCAACGGCTGGTGGATATTTGTAAGGCCCTAGGAGCCCGGAAATATTTGACCATAGCTTCATCACACAAGTACCTCGACGAGAATTTGTTCCAAGGCCATGGTATTCAGCTAATGTATTACAAATATGAACCTCCAATCTACCCTCAGCTCTGGGGTGATTTCATCGCCAATCTCTCAGTTTTAGATCTCATCCTCACCTGCGGGCCGAAAAGTGGCGGACTGATCCGGCAGGCAGGCAGGTTAGTCAACTCATAAGCTGTCAGCTGTTCGTTGTTTTAGTGCGCAATTCCGACCCCAGCCTAACTAAGCAGTCTGGTAATTGCGGATTGCGGATTTGAAAAAGCATAGAGCATCCTTCGAAAGGCACAGGACAAGTAGGGCATGGCGCATAGGGTAAGAAGCCAGAAGTCCAGAATTTAGGAGAAAAGCAATCAAAATCGAGTTGCTTTCAACTATTCGCTACTGACTACTTACCGCTTCTGTGTGGTGCCTAGTGCTTAGTCCCTAGTGCCTAGTTGGAAATGCTGTCCGCTGCCTTCTGTCGTCCGACTTCTGACTTCTGACCCCCGACCTCTGATCCCCTTCTCGCTTTTCTCCTTGAAAGTTAACAGTAAGTGTGATAGTTAAAACCGGTTTACCCGAAGGTATGGTTCGGTCCGCTTCGCATACTATTGTTGCAGGAGAGGGCCAAGTTTAAGAATTACTGAAACCCCTTTCTTTCAATGTTTACAGGAACTAAAGGAGGTTTTGTTAGGACTCTTTTTCAAACCACACATCCCCTCAATCCTTTGGTGTCCCGGGTTGCGGGGTGGCTAGGTATTGCCGGGGGGATGGAGGAAAAACCAGAGGGAGGAAAAAATGCCAGTTATTACCATGAAGCAACTTCTCGAATCTGGTGTCCATTTTGGACATCAGACCCGCCGCTGGAACCCGAAGATGAAATCTTACATTTTCGGGGCACGCAACGGTATCTACATCATCGATCTGCAACAGACCGTCCGCATGTTCAACACTGCCTATCAATTCTTAGCTGATACGGTGGCAGCCGGAGAATCCGTGCTTTTTGTCGGCACCAAGAAACAGGCAGTGGACTCCATTGTGGAAGAATCCGAGCGCTGCGGAATGTTTCGGGTCACCCACCGCTGGCTTGGCGGAATGCTCACCAACTTCCAGACCATCAAAAAGAGCATAGACCGACTCAAACAGCTCAAGGGTATGAAGGAGGATGGCAGCATCAGTAAGTTTCCCAAAAAAGAAATTCTCCAGATGGAACGGGAGATGATGAAACTGGATAGGAACCTGGGGGGCATTGAGGACATGGAGCGACTGCCAGGTGCTGTTTTTGTAGTCGATCCAAGACGTGAAAATATAGCCGTAGCAGAGGCCAACAAATTGCGCATACCCATCGTTGCGATTGTGGACAGCAACTGCGACCCCGATCCCATCGATTATATCATTCCGGGAAATGACGACGCCATCCGCTCCATCCGCCTCTTTGCTTCCAAAGTCGCGGATGCATGTTTAGAGGGCAAACAGAAAAGAGAAGAGCAACTCCAGGCAGCAATGGACAAAGCCTCCACTGACGTTGAAGCAGAAGCTGCATTGATTGGCACCGCTATCTCTGCTGAAGAAGGCGGCCCGGAGATCGAGATTATCAATCCTGTGGAAGAATGAACGACTTTGAAGGAGGATAAAATTGCAAATAACTTCAGCAATGGTGAAAGAGTTGCGGGAAAAAACCAACGCTGGGATTATGGATTGTAAGGCGGCACTCCAGGAAGCCCAGGGTGAAATGCAAAAAGCCGTTGATTACCTGAGGCAGAAAGGTCTGGCTGTAGCTCAAAAGCGAGCCGGTAGGTCCGCCAGTGAGGGTATGGTCCATTCCTACATTCACGCGGGTGGCAAAATTGGAGTCATGGTGGAAGTAAACTGCGAAACCGACTTCACCGCCAGAAACGAGGCCTTTGGCGACTTTGTCAAAAACCTCGCCATGCATATTGCTGCAACCAACCCCTTGGCCATTGAACGTGAGGGGCTTGCCCAGGAAGTCGTAGCGCGTGAGAAGGAAATCTACCGGGCGCAGGCCCTTGAAACAGGCAAACCGGAAAACATTGTCGATAAAATTGCCGAGGGCAAACTCAACAAATTCTACCAGGAGGTTTGCCTCTTGGAGCAGGCATACGTACGCGACACTGATATTACCATCGAAGATCTTCTCAATGAGCTTCGCGCCAAGACTGGCGAAAACGTAATAGTGCGTCGTTTCATCCGTTATCAATTGGGTGAAGATTCGGCAAGCTAGCAATCAAGACACGAGTAGGCTGGATAGAGGGCCTAACCCCAAAAAAGTTGGCTTCTCATCAATGACAACGAAAAAGACCATGTCGGAACCTAAATACAAGCGGATACTTCTCAAGATTAGTGGTGAGGCTCTGATGGGGGACGCCTCCTTTGGTATCGTCCCCGAGGTTATCGACAAGGTCGCCGCAGACATATATGAAGTGGATAGTCTGGGGGTCCAGGTTGCCGTGGTTATTGGGGGAGGAAACATCTTTCGCGGCGTCTCTGCTGCTTCCCGCGGCATGGACCGGACCTCGGCGGACCATATGGGGATGTTGGCCACCGTCATCAATGCTCTAGCACTGCAAGATGCCCTGGAGAGATTGGGTGGTCAGACTCGGCTGCAATCAGCTATCAGCATGAGAGCAGTGGCAGAGCCCTACATTCGTCGTCGCGCTATTCGCCATCTGGAGAAGGGACGTATCGTAATCTTCGCCGCGGGAACCGGAAACCCGTATTTTACTACGGATACCGCTGCCGCATTGCGCGCCATGGAGGTACAGGCCGATGTCCTGCTGAAGGCCACCAGGGTTGATGGTGTCTATCCGGCCGATCCCGAGAAGACCCCGGGTGTCCAAAAAATAGACAGGCTCACTCATTTGGAAGTCCTTCATAAGCAGTTGAAAGTAATGGATGCAACTGCCATTTCTCTGGCTATGGATAATGCTATGCCCATAATCGTCTTCAACCTCACAAAGCCGGGCAACATGAAGAGGGTGGTTATGGGTGAACCGGTTGGCACCATCGTGGAGGGAGAGGATAATGATTGATGAAATATTTGAAGATATGAAGGAACGGATGGGCAAGTCGGTAGAGGCGCTCAAGCGAGATTACAGCCGGCTGCGCACAGGCAGAGCTTCCATTTCCTTGCTGGATGGCATCCGGGTCTCATACTACGATACCCCAACCCCCCTCAACCAGATGGCTTCTCTCGCAGTGCCGGAACCTCGCCTCATTGTCATCCAGCCGTGGGATAAAACGGCAATTGAAGATATCGAAAAGGCGATTTTGAAATCAGAACTTGGTCTTACCCCCATGAATGACGGCAAGGTCATACGTATCGCAATTCCTTCTCTCACCGAGGAGCGGAGGAAGGAACTGGTCAAGGTTGCGAGAAAGATGGCTGAAGATAACAAGGTGGCCATTCGCAACATTCGTCGTGATGCCAACGAAATGCTCAAAGATCTCAAAAAAGAGAAAGAGATTACCGAGGATGACTTGTTTCGGTCTCAGGACGAAGTCCAGAAGGTAACCGACCAATTCATCTCTGAGGTGGATGAGTTGTGTGCCACCAAAGAAAAGGAAATCCTTGAGATATAGCCAGGTTTTTGGGTCCAGCAAAATCAGCTTTGCTGCTTGGACGAATGATGATGTTCCAATGATATAATGACCAATGGTTACCGTTTCCAAATTGTCTAAACATGATACCAGCGGTGATCAGCCCTCCACGGAGAAGATCACCCTGGAGAAGCTGCCTCAGCACCTGGCCATCATTATGGACGGCAATGGCCGCTGGGCCCGAGAGCGCAATCTCAGCCGTATCGAGGGCCATCGCGCCGGAGCCGAGTCTGTTAGAACTATTGTTAGAGCCTGCCGCAGAATTGGCATTCCTATCCTCACACTCTATGCTTTCTCCAA
>CAMYLW010000023.1 GCA_947259475.1 Thermodesulfobacteriota bacterium | reverse complement strand
CTGTCATTCGTTGTAAGATGAAATTCGCAATTCGAAATTCTCTCTCTCCCTACTGCCCTTAGCCTTCCATTTTTTTAATATCCGCAGTCCGCAATTCGAAATTCACCCTTTGCCCCATGCCTTGCGCCTTGCGCCTTGTGCCTTTACTTCATGCGAATGAATAATATTCCCGAAAACGTCGATAGAGCCTAGCCAATTGCTGCCTTGGGTCCCGGTAATAATCTTCCTCCGGCAGATCGATCCATTCAACAGAGGCTTCATCTTCTTGAGTTTCAGTTGGCCCGGACTCGAGCACCGAAGCTGCAAGCTTTGGGCTACCGTCAGAGCGCACAAGGCCGCAAAAGCGCTCGCTTACCCTCTTGTCGAGCGGTGGCCAGTCCCAAATGGAGGGGTGGTAATCTCCGTAGGTCTTCCAGACCCCCCCCATCATTTTGAACCTCCTCAACCGGGTCAATACCTCTGCCGTTATTTGGGCTGAGTCCTCTTCACTGACCAAGACAAGATCAGCTTCGCGCTTGAATTCACGGCTACTGGTCTTGGGCAAAACAGGCTCAGTGGCCACACCAAAATCCTGAACGAACACAGGTATTTTCCCCAACCATCCAACAATACACCCTAGAAAAGGCGGAAGCGCCGCACCTAGGGGATCTTCCGCCCATGGTACCCGGCGTGCTGGAACGTGAATAGCTAAATAGTCCAAATACTTAGCGATTAGCCTCGGTTTAAGGCCGCCGCTCTCAGTGAGATCGTTTACATGCAGACCCAGGGTTATCGGTATGGTATCGTCCTGTTCCTTGAGAGTTTCAGTCATTGCTTGCAGCCAGAGCTCTGTCGAGAATGCATCTGGGGGAATTGACCACAAAGAAGGTTCGTTGCCCAAATTCCAAGCGTAAAGGGCAGGGTGTCCAGACACAGCGTTTGTCAACTCCCGCAGAAAAAAAATTTGCGCTTCTATGATCTCAGAATCAACGTACTGATTCATGATCTTGTTTGTCCGAACCTTGTCCATGGAAAACACCTGATATTGACTCCGCTCAGTGGAAGCCAGCAGCATCCACGGCGGCAGCCAATTCAAGCCGTTCATATGTCCGGTAAAAAGGGTAACCATCACATTGAGATTCCTGTCACCAGCCATCTCTAAGAATTCCACCAGCTGGTCCAGCCTGGCTGGAGGAACAATCTTGGGTTTCGGCTGGAAGTGCTCCCACAGTGGGAAGATCCTGACACAAGTAACTCCCAAGTCACTAATGGTGGCCATATCTTCTTTGATTGAACTTCTGTCGAACTGCCGCCACATGAACATGGCCGTTTGCCGAGGCCAGTAGTTAATACCTAGTATGAAAGGGTCGTCAGTCATGCGGTCGCCTAGCAGATTGAAAAAAATGTTCAGATAAACACCGGTTGGACTAGGCACTAGGAAGTAGGCACTAAGCACTTTAAAAACAAATCCAAAATCATACTCACCGGTGGCTGCCTAAGTCGCCCCTTATCTTTCGATGGTCAATGTTATAATTTAATACACGCTCTCGTGGTGCCTAGTGATCGAAATTTAAGTGAGACTTAATAACGCCATAACAACTAGAGATCAAGATCCAGATCCCCCACTTCCTCAATACTCCCGGGTTGCCATTGCGGGTTGTCGTCCTTGTCTATGACCCGAGCTCGTACACCCTCAACATAATCAGGGTGGGCCAGAATGAAACGGGCTGCCTTGAAATCGGCTTGGAAAACCTCCTCCAGCTGCCTCCCCTCATTGTGCCGCAGGAGCCTTAAGGTTACTGCCACCGCCGTGGGAGAACGTTCGGCGAGTCGATGGAAGACTCCATCGCATAGCTGGGTTTGAATGCTACACTGTCGCAAGGATTCCATAATCTCCACCATGGAACTTTTGCCAGCAAAATAGGTGGCGACCCACTCGTCCATCTCGGGTTTGGTGGGGATATTGCTGTCAAAAAAATGGACTAGACCTGCTAGCAATTCCTCTGCCGCTGCAGATCTTAGCTGGGAAAGGGTTCCCGAATATCCCTCCAGCACTTTTATGAGTTCAGACAACCGCTCCGATTTCACCAAGTGGCTGGCAAAACCCCCGCGTACAGCCTCTGCCCCGACCATCTCGTGTCCGGTAAGACCCAGATATTCAGGGTAGCCCTTTGGACACTTGGCAAACATCCAACCTGTGGCTCCAACATCCGGGAAAAAACCAATTCTCGTCTCCGGCATAGCCATGCGGGTACGCTCTGTGGCTACCACCAGGTCAGCCGCAACAGCCAGTCCCAGTCCTGCGCCCATGGTAATGCCGTCAGCGAGGGCGATGAGCGGTTTCGGAAAACGATGGAGCCGCAAGCACAGGTCGTATTCTTCCTCCAAGATCTGCTCTGCCGTTGGGGAGACCCCTTGCTGGACAGCCTGGGCAAGTGCTTTAATATCCCCACCGGCGCAAAAGCCCCTCTCTCCCGCACCAGAGAGTAAGACAAACTGCATGTTTTGATCGGCCTCTATCTCGTCGAGTGCGCGATCAATGAAGCGAATCATTTCCAGATTGAGACTGTTCAGCACACGTGGACGGTTTAACACAATGCTTACCATCCGGGGATAACGGTGCACGAGAACTGTTGATTCCGACTGGCTTTTCATCTCATTCATACTGAGAACTCCCAAAGTAAATGGCAGCATAGGGCCTAGTCATTACATCATTTCACAATGCTCATTTTTCATTGAGCGTTCTTCTAAACCAGCTAACCAAAATACAAAACGATAAATGCAAAATTCGCAATTCACAATCCCTGCGTCCTCTTTTTGTAAATCCGAAATTCGCAATCCGCAATGTGTTTAGTCCCTGGTGCTTAGTGTCTTCCTGACCAACTGCAACGCCAGTTCCTCGATAGTCTGCCGATTTTCCAATTTTCTCAGCCACCTGGAGGGGATAGCCTCTACACCCAAATAGGCACCGGAAATAGCTCCAGCCATAGCACCGAGGGTGTCCCGATCTCCGCCATGCATGATAGCACAATCGAGGCAGTCCTCGAAGGAACGAGGATACCGCACGAAAGAATAAATGGCGAAGGGCATGGACTCCTGCACGGCAACGCTCTGACCTAGCTGTTTGGCGGCGAGTGGTGGAGCTACATTTTCGCTCAGCAATTCTTCTAGGAGCTCCATTTTTTTTCGGATTTCATTGGTACGAGAAAAGTCAATTAGGTCCCTGACAAACAAGTTTACAAGAAATTCTTTCTGGGGGTCGAGCTTCACTCCCTGGGCAACAGCCCGGGCCTGTAATGCTGCACCATCTTTCCCCACTGGATGCGAGTGAGTTACTTCAGCCGAACCACAGGCGTGCTCGTAAATCTGCAGGGAATCATGAAAAAACAGACCCAAGGGAGCTATGCGCATGGCAGCCCCGTTCCCGAAGGAGCCGCTACCACCGAACAAACTCTGAGCCGCTTGAGCATAAGGAATTCCCAATGAACGTACCATAGTAAAGATAGTTGGAGGTCCGGTTGCATATCCCCGCCAGGGTTCCCGTTCAAAATTGCGCCGAAAAGTCTCTCCAAGGTCTTGCCCATCTAGATAGCCTTTATTGACAAGAGAAGTTGCCAATCCAATCGCCATGGCAGTATCATCCGTGTAACGAAGCTCTGCCACCTCCTCAACCACCTGAGAGAGCTTGTTTCTCTCGGGGTAATGAAAGGCAAGCTCACCAAGGGCATCGCCGACAGCACTTCCTAGCATCGCACCAAGGTACTTGGCCTCAAGAGTGGGCCTGGTCATATTTGCCCCCCAGAAAGCGAGCATGAAGCATGGGAGTCCGAAGAACAATTTCAAGATTTGAAATCCGCAGTCCGAACTCCTAAAAAAATTCACGGTTTCAGGTGTCAGGTTTCGGGTGTCAGTAAAAAAAAACAGAGAATCTGAAACCTGAATACTGAAAACTTAGCCGCCGTGATTTATAATTTGAAATTTCCATCAACTTCAGCCTCTCCACGTAGGTTCGAATCTGCCTGCTGTCTTTCCCTATGCCCTATGCCCTATGCTCTATGCTTCATACCTACTGGATTCTGGCTCCTTTATACTATTGAGATATTGTGCAAGTGTAAATATAATCGAGCTTCTTTTGGCATGCACGTCATGTTATTTTGGCACCAGCCCCTTCTAGCCTGTTGCTGGAGGGCTTTATTAAGGATATATCTTATTGTAATGAAACAAGCCAACCTGGATTACTTTAAACGCTGGTTCAAGAGATACATTGCTCAATACTATGAGCTTCCCGGAGATGGGATAAAACCTATACTCCTGAAAAAGCGGCATACTGAGCGCACCTGCATAGAAATCGTCCTTGTGGGCCGCAAGTCGGGTCTGAGCGATGAAGATTTACTGCTGGCTGAGACAGCAGCTTTATTTCACGATATCGGCCGCTTTCCACAATGGAAGCGCTACGCTACCTTCATAGACAGCGCCTCGGAGGACCATGCACTGTTGGGGCTGGACGTAGTCTCTCGGCACAAGATTTTTGCGGGGATTCCCCCAGAAGAACGGGAGCTGATCTGTGAGGCAATTCGCCACCACAATCTGAGAGAATTGCCCACGAACCTCTCCCATCGGCAATATCTTTTTTCCGGACTCCTACGGGATGCAGACAAGCTAGATATTTGGGGGTTGGTCATCCGCGAACTTGAAGGGCGTGGTAATTTAGTAGAAACGCTAGCTGGTTATATACCGAGTAGCAACTCTTTTAGCAGCGACATAGTGGCTGAGCTTATGGAGGGGGAGGTCCCGGACTTCAGCTCGGTGAGGAATCGAAACGACATGATATTGTTACGCCTTGGGTGGGTATTTGACCTGAACTTCACGATGTCATGTCGCCTGGTGCTTGAAAGGAATTATGTTGAGAGGCTTTGCGTTCATCTACCTGTTCGGAGTGAGCTACAAGAAGTTAAAAAATATTTGATTTCATATCTGAAAAACCGCGCCAAGGACAGATCATGAGCTTCCTTCCCCCAGTCGCAAATTTTCCGGTGAACTTGCTTCTCCAGTCCCTCCATTCCTACATTCGATCAAGGAATCAACCACACACTCTAAGTCATCAAAAGGGAAGGGCTCGGGGATAATTGCATCAAAGGGGGAATGGTCTGGTCTGTCGCCGAAATCTAGACCGGTAACGAGGGCCACCGGTATCGAAAATTCGCTCTTTTTAACAATGCGACCCAACTCCCATCCTGATATGCTGGGGGTGGAGAGATTGGTGAGAATGAGCTGGAAGTGGCCATGACGGAATTTTTCCAGGCCGTCACGACCATCCACCGTTGTGGTAACACTATAGCCCCTCCAACAGAGCATAGCTTCGAGAAGCTCGAGAGCTCCTCGATTCTTTTCAACGAGCAGAATGTGAGCACGAGGTGATTGAAAAGTAGAGTTCTGCATGGGTTCCTCCCGATCATCAGGTCCAAATCGCTTGGAGACTGCCAGTCATCCCACTGGTGCACGGAGCCCTCAATCTCTTTATTCCTCTCACAGTGTTCCGCAGGCTGGCACCTCTCCTGGTGTTAATCGTTGGCACATCTGGTGGAGCCTGGAACTTGCTATGGCAGTGGCGAGGCTTGAAGCCACCGATTTCATGACTTTATTATCGTGAGAGTTAAAGGAGCCGCTTCTTTTGTTCCACATGTGAATGGCACCAATCACTTCCCCACCAACCACCATAGGCACACAGAGAATGGAACGTGCTTTCGTTCCCTCGAAATATTTGACCATTGAAGATACATGAGGGTTTTGCGAGGCATCTCTAACAAGCACCGATTCTCCCCGAGACATGACATAGCCGCATATTCCCTCGATATTCTTCACTTTGAATGGCTCAATTCTGCTTGCCTTAGTCCCAAAACTTTTCTTAACGGCAAGGCCATTTTCCTCTCGAAGATAAATGGCACCAGCCTCTACCGTTATCATTTGATCAACCAGTACCCCCACCTCATCCAAGACCTTGTCCAAATCAAACAAAGACGAAGTAACCACGCTGCCAATCCGATTAAGTGCCTCGAGCTCACGACCCTGCTCGTCTATCTCCTGTAAAAGCATCTGGTTGTGGACAGCGAGTCCTAGGTATTGGACCGCTTGTTGAAGTATGGCTTGCTGAGAATTAGAAAAGCCCTCCTTTGCATCGCTTCCAACAAATAGGATTCCAGCATTGACACCTTGAAGACGGAATGGAGCCAGGTAGCAAGAGTTAATACCCAGTTCTTGAAACCATCGCGCTTCCAGAGGGTTGAGTACGCCGGTGACATCTTTTTGATGTATTGCCCGATTTTCCTCGAGAACCAATCTGAACAGACTCTGCCTGAGAGGTAGTGTCATGCCGCTGCGGAGAGAAATAGGTTCTTCGGACGCAACTTCAAGCAGTTGCAGGTATTCCTGGCTGGTATCAGAGAGAGCGAGGAAGGAAACTTTCATAGGCATATAAGTTTGCAGTTCCCTGGCCAACAATTGAAATACCTTTCCCTGAACCAATCCCTTGTTACAGATTTCGTTGAAAGCCGAGAGGCAATTAAACTGGTCGGTCTGACTCGCAATTTGATCTCGGAGCTGTAGATTTTCGTAACGGTAGGAGAGGCATGCGGCCAACGGCAAAACAAAGTCTAGATCGGCGGGGGAAAAGGGAGAATTTTCTTTTTTGTCTTCCAGATACATGACCCCGAGAACATCGCTGCCGGTGGTTAGTGGTACCGCGAGTGCGGCTCCTCGGTCTCGGATCGTATCCTCTTCAACCTCCTTGGATTGTTCACGCCAGATAGGATCAGCCAGAAACAAGGGCTTCCGCTTGATTACCGCTTGTTTGGCTTTGGTCTCGTCGAAGGGAATGCGAAATCCCAGCCGATGCTGGGAACTCCCGTTGGAATCGAACTCACAAACAACCGTGAAGTGATGTCGACGACTTTCATCCAGCATCAGAATCCAGCCGCGCGAGGCACCAATAGCTTCACACGCTTTCTCCAACCCGAGTTTTACCACAAGGTTGGCGCCCATGGAGACAGAATTGGGATCGGTGAGTTCTGCGAGGGAACGAAGCTGTATGGCCTGTGATTCAAGTGCCTGATTGTTTTTCTCAAGCCTGTCCATTAGTTGCTGAAAAGAAACGACAATCTTGTTCAGCTCACTGGTCTGTCTCACGCCAGACTCATGCCGGCTGTCTGCGACCGATTGTTCGATGCTCTCAGAGATGTTGCGGATTCTATCCGCATGGGAACGGAGTATGAAAAAGCCCAGATAGGAAAAAACAAGGATGGAAAGAAAATAATAGGCAAGATGGTGATCAGAGAAAAAATCGTACTTGTAGGCAAAATTAATAAATCCAAGACTCGGAAGGATAAACAAAAGACCAAAGGCCATAACAAGGCCGTAATAGACCCGTTGTTCTGCTAACCCGAGGGTCCTGGCAACATTCTGTAACAAGAGCCTACTCTTATTCCTCAACATACTGCCCAGACTACCTATTGAGATTTCAGATATCACCAGGCGAACCTTCGACTGCTAGGAATGTTACAGGTCTTGATCTATTGATGGATGGACGTTGATTATCTCAGTGACCGCCAGATTGCTTATTTCTCCCAGTGCTCTCCGCTGCAGGTCGTCACCACTGACTAGCTCTCTTACCTGAGAGTAAATTCCCGGACTGACAAACCGTTCCCGGCCAGTGCCGAGCCCGACACCGAATTCAACCCGTTGACGATCTTCAGGCAACATGTTCTCAATCACTTTTTTGCTGGCCCAAACGGAACCCCCTTGAGCAAACTCACTCAGATTGACTGTCTCAATGAGGGTCTCGCCCATAACGGTAAACTCGAACGCTAGCGATGAGGGTATGGTACCAAGCCATTCTTCACCGCAGTGAATTCCCATGTTCAGCTGCAAGGTGTTTTTCCAAACCTTTTTGTATTTCCAGCGCTTGTCAAGGGCGGTGATCATTTGCTTTAGAGCCTGAGCGCATTGAATAGCAGAGTGGAGATACTCTCTCGGCGAATCCGGCCCCGAAAGGAAAAAACACACAACTCCTTCCTGAATTGAACGACCGGGCGTGCCGCCGTAGTCCTTGAAACATTGGTGGGACGTCAAAATAACCTGGTTAATCAAATCAAAGTATTCGTGTGGTGGAAGGGCAGTGCGCAAATGAAGGCCAGATTCCAGACGTCCCGCCAGAATGCACAAAGATGTCAGTGAAGGAATTCTTCGGGAAAGCAAAGCCTTCACTAGTCTTTCTCTACCCATGAGAAGGTTTAGAATTTGATCCAGTTGCATGTTGAGCGGGGTATAAAGCAGGAGGGTGCCCTCACGAAAATCGCTGGAAAAAAGCGTGTGTCTCGTGGTTTTTCCCTTTAAGGGTTTGAAAACAAGCTCTTGCTGGGTGATGGGCCGGTCCTGCAAGGGCTTCGATTCACGCCACAGCTGCCTGAGTTCGTCTATGGGACAGGTCTCAACTTGGCGGCATATCTGCTCCACACGGTCCTCACTCAAATCCCTTTTGGCCAAACGCAAATGTGCTGCCAAGATTTCTTTCCAATTTCTAAAACGTCTCACCAAACTCTCTTGCAAAAAAAGCCTGAGGATGTTCCGGTTTGCTGCTGTAGGAATCTCGTGAACCGACTCTTTAAAAAATACCTTCTCAGCCATCTGGTTGATCCAAATGATCTCCCAACGCTGATTAACTAAAATCGCAGGAAAAACTATCCTTTCGATGGATTGGTATGCGAAGTCCCCAACCCGTTGACTGTCATCTTCGGTGACCTCAACCTCATCTTTGTTGAAGTGAGCCGCGATTGCAGCCATGCGCATACCTGTACCTTTGAGTTCCTGGATCTTCTCGATCCTTTCCACAACCCACACAGGAAAATAACCAATTTTTGTCGGTCCTCCGGGCTCTTCGGGTTTACGTATTGCTGGCGCCGGAATAAGGTTTAGCGAGATATAATTGTTGAGTGTTGCTCTGGATATGCCGGTTCTGGCGATGAGTTCCTTGCTGGAAATGGATGCACTGTCTAATTGAACTGTCAAATCATTTCCCCTACTTATAATAGAATGATAAGCGCCCGAATAATTTAGACAGTACACTTGTGCCGATTAAATGTCAAGGAAAAAATTAGACAGTAGCAAAAAAAATATTTAATAGTAATAATATCAACATATTATAATGTATATGCAACATACACAATCCAGTGTGATGGCCACGAAGTCAAAGCTTACTGTCTATATAAGTAAAATACAATTAGACAATAGTAGCACTGTAAGTATAATACAGCCGAATAACTATGTGTAATCAAATACCTGTACTGTTCAGGTATAGAAGTAGATCACTTAGACAGTAAGTATCCAGCCCTTTCACCATCTTTTATGGCCTCTGAGAGTCGAAGCAGAAATTTCCCTTTACTTGACAGACGAACTAACCTTACTACAATGAACTATCTCTCTTTTTGTGAAGTGAGAAAAAAATGAACGAGGCTTATCAAATCAAAAACCTTAGAAACTCGATTAACTATTTGGTGCAGAACTCTGGATTGATTTCCGCGCTCGTGAAACTGGCGCAAAGAGAGGGACATCAGCTCTATCTGGTTGGCGGCTTTATACGTGACACTTTGTTGGGTCGGAGCAGTAAGGACGTTGACTTTGTTAGCCCACGAGCTTCAGACCTGGCGAAATCTCTAGCCAAAGAAACTGGCACCAGACTAGCGCTTATAGATCGGCAATTTGGCACTATCCGACTTATACCTCCTGCTGGATTAAATGAGCTCAGTGACCTCTATCAGGTTGACCTCTCTCCTCTGCGGGGTTCATCCATTGACGCGGATCTCAATCAGCGCGATTTCACCGTAAATGCTCTGGCAGTGGAGTTGTCATTATGGCAGGCTGATGGCACCTTCGATCTTCTTGATCCTCTCGATGGACTTTCTCATCTCCGAGCAGGACAGTTGCAACTCTGTTCACCCCGTTCCTTAGAAGACGACCCCCTCCGTATCTTGAGGGCATACCGCCTGGCGGCGAGCCATGATTTTGCTCTCAAGGGCCATACCCAAGACCGCATACGTAAAATGCGTCATGGACTCAATCGGATTGCGATGGAGCGTATCAGGGATGAACTTGTGCTCATCTTCTCCACCACCAATTCTGTCCCCATCCTGCGAGTCTTGGATGACGATAATGTATTGAAACTACTGCTGCCGGAATGTGAACCCATGAGGGACTGCAGTCAAAATGACTACCATCACCAGGATGTTTGGCAGCACAGCATTGCAGCGCTGGAGGCTTTGGAATTTTTCCTGGTCAGACCCCAGGAATTACTGGGACGGTATGCTGACGAGGCTTCACCGATTCTTGCACAAAGGATCGCAGGCGAACGAACTCGAGAGATCATGCTGAAACTTGGGGTTTTGCTCAATGATATCGGCAAACCGAGTTGCCGCACAGTAGACGAAAATGGTGTTACCCACTTCTACGGGCACCAAGTCGCTGGGGCTCGGTTGGCCGGCTCCCTTTGCGCCCGGTTTTGCTTTAGTAACAAAGAAATAGACTTCGTAAGCCAGCTAATTCGTCAGCATATGCGCGTAGTCCATCTATTCAGTCTCAAACGGACTTCACGGAAGGCGCTGAGCCGTCTGTTCAAACTGGGACCTGAACTTTTCTGGCCACTCCTTTTCCTGTTCGGCTCAGACTACAGGGCAGCAAAAGGTCCTCGGTCACAAGAAGCTGAAATAGGGCCACTTCGTCATAAAATAGACAGGTGGCTTGATTTCTACCATAAGCAGCTGAAGCCAAAAGAGGGCGAGCCTCCTCTAGTTAAAGGACACGAGCTTATGAACCGTCTCAATCTTTCCCCTGGCCCCACTGTGGGAAAATTGCTACACACCCTGGCTGAACTACAGTGGGAAGGCCGCATCAGCACTCGCCAGGAAGCCCTTGATCACGCCGCAGAGTTGTTAAAGAAGTGGACGAAAAGAAGTTAGGAGCCAGAGGGCAGAGAGCATAGGGAAATACAGCTGGCAGAAATCAGAGGTCCGAGATCAGAAGTCAGAAGTCAGGGGTAAAGCTGATCTCTGATCTCCGACTTCTGACCTCTGTGATAGACGATTGTTACGATTTCAACGAATTGACGAATAACTTCTGGTTGCTGAACTCTGGCCTGACTCATTTTCCTTGACGCCCACTATCTTTTTGACTAGACTTACCAAAGTCACTTTAAATACTTAATAATATGAAGAAATTAGTAAATTCGGTATTCAATCACCTTCGACAGAGCGAACTAAGACTGGCCAAATCAATTCTGCGTTGGAAGTTGCAGAAAGAAGATTTGCCCCTGCCAGACAATGGAGAATTGGATATCGCCGCCTCCCACCTCCTGGATGAGGCCCGGGAAATAGCTAGGAAAAGAGGGAAGAAGCTTTTGGACGTTCTTAAGGAGGAGGCAAAG
>CAMYLW010000022.1 GCA_947259475.1 Thermodesulfobacteriota bacterium | reverse complement strand
ACCAAAAGAGAAGAGTTAGAAAATGGAGTATTGGAAGAATTTCAGATCTCGAGAAGTTTTTATCTCTATACTCCAGTACTCCTCTACTCCATTACTCCACTAATTGAGTTAAAGAAAAAACCTCCAGAGTCAGTCCTTCGGACATACGGAGACTTAGCGTAGAGACCGGGTACAACATGCCATTGCTTCAAATTAATAATATGAGCCATGATTTCGGCGGGCTGCGGGCGGTCAACAACTATAATCTGGAGATCGAACCCGGCCAGGTCAGAGGTCTGATCGGGCCCAATGGAGCAGGCAAGACCACCATCTTTAACCTTATCACCGGTATTTACAGGCCCACTGAGGGTGATATCCTGCTGAACGGCCAGTCCATCGTCGGCCTCAAGCCCTACCAGATAGCCGCCGAGGGCCTCGGCAGGACCTTTCAGAACCTCCGCTTGTGGCGACACATGAGTGTCCTTGATCATGTAAAAATGGCCCAGTACTCGAAGATTAGCTACGGGTTGATTGGAGCCTTTTTCGGCACACCGAAACGGAGCAAAGAAGAAGCAGAGATTGAAGAGAAAGCCTACAGTCTTTTAAAACTGGTGGGTATGGCTAACCTGGCGGATCAGCTGATTGTCAATCTGCCCTACGGGGACCAGCGACGGGTGGAGATGGCCAGAGCTCTCGCTACAGAGCCCCGGATATTGTTTCTGGATGAGCCCACCGCGGGGATGAATCCTGAAGAACTCATTCAGATGATGGAGATTATCCGGCGAGTCCATAGCGAATTTGGCCTGGCGATCTTTCTCATCGAACACCGACTAAAAGTAGTCATGGAACTCTGCGAGATTATTCAGACTCTGGTTTTCGGTGAGGTTATAGCCGAGGGTTCTGCTGAGGAGATCCAGAACGATCCCAAGGTGATCGAGGCCTATTTGGGCAAGGAGACGATTATCTGATGTTGGTAGCGGAAAACCTGAGGGTCTCATATGGTAGGATTCGAGCCCTCCACGGCATAAATTTCAGAATTGATGAGGGCGAGATAGTATGTATTATCGGCGCCAATGGTGCCGGAAAAAGCACCACCTTGCGCGCCATCTCCCGGATGGTCCCGGTTGAATCGGGTAGCAAGATGATCTACAAGAACGAAGACCTGCTTAAATATCCCGCCGACAAGGTGGTCAGCAAGCTTGGCATATCCCACGTCCCCGAGGGCAGAAGAATTTTTGACAACTTGACGGTTATGGAAAATCTCAAACTCGCCACCTTCGCCAGAAAAGACGGTGCCCACAAAATACAGGAAGATCTGGAGCAGGTATTTTCCATCTTCCCGCGCTTGGAAGAAAGGAGAACTCAGAAGGGCGGAACTTTGAGCGGCGGTGAGCAGCAGATGCTGGCTATCGGCAGAGCCTTTATGAGTGGCAGGAATGTGATGTTGCTCGACGAACCCTCAATGGGATTGGCGCCTTTGCTGATGCTACATATGTTCGAAGCCCTCAAGAAAATCAATGAAGAGGGCGGCACCACCATACTTCTCGTTGAGCAGAATGCCCGACTGGCACTTAAGTTCGCCAAGAGGGGATATGTTCTGGAGCACGGCAACTTGGTGCTGGAAGGAAGCTCTGAAGAACTTCTTGCCGATCCGGAAGTGAAAAAGGCCTACCTTGGCGGCTGACCGCCGACCCCTGACCTACAACGGCAACTATACGAGCCCGGATCACAGCATCCATTACCTGACACCCGGGAAAAGTCCTACTGGAATCATAGCTTTTATGTTGACAATCCTTGGTCTGATGTTAACTTTTTAGAAAGTACCTCCCGTATCATGGTGCTTTTCGTTTCCAATGTTGATTTGCAGATTTAATCTCACTCGGATCGTTTTTTGGATTTGCAAAGGGGTATTGTATGCGCATCAGAGACATAATGACTAAGGATCCGATCACAGTCGAACCCAAAACCTCCCTGCCCGATGCTCACAGGATAATGCGGCAACAAAAGATCCGCAAGCTGCCAGTAGTCGAAGGAGAAAAGCTCGTCGGAATAGTGACCTACGATATGGTTCTAGAGGCATCGCCTTCACCAGCCACCTCCTTGAGCATCCAGGAACTCCACTACCTTCTGGCAGAAATGAAGGTTGAAGAGATCATGGATAAGGACCCTGTGACACTTACGCCTGACACGCCCTTCGAAAAAGCCCTAGCCTTGGGCCAGAAGGACCGCATCCGAGGCTTTCCTGTGGTTGAGAAGGGTAAGCTGGTGGGGATTGCGACGCACGGCGATATCATTCTGCTGCTGACCAAAACCCTGGGCCTCCAGGAAGAAGGTGTTCGAATTACCATTGAGGGCCTCGGTGGTCGGTTGGGAGAGCTGAAGGATATTATTTCTATTTTCGATCGTCACCAGGCGGCGGTAATGAGCATAATGACCCTACCCAAAAAAGAAAAAAAAGATTGGTTGGTGGCGATTCGGCTGAATGCAAAAGATGGGTCCGCTATTGTCGACGACCTAAGAAAGGCCGGGTTGCAGGTGACTCACTCGGATGAGTCTGGGGCATCATAACGGAGATATCAGATTCGACCATCGCTGTTTTCAACAGGAAGATTTCCTATTCCAATTTTCCCGTAAATGTTTTATGCTGTCGCACGTGAAAGTTATTTTTTTCTCTTTCTTGCGGTTTGGCATTTCCCCGACGCGAGTGCTCGCTGGTAACAACGGAGTGATAGCAGGTCATGGCGCAGGTGATTTGGAAAGACATTGCATGGACGGGTGAGGACAGGGAACTGGGCATCAAGGAACTCTTGACGATCCTGAAAGGCTACGGTCCCATGGAGGTGCTCCGCTTTGAAAAATCCAACCATTACAAAGGCAAGATAAGCCTATGGCTGGACGAGAAGGGGGTCAAGCATATAACTCTCTATCATCTGGAAATCATAGGAGAGAAGCGCAAGGGTGTCGGTAGGAAAGCGCTAGAACATCTTCACGATATATTTGGCGGCGACGTCCACGTTGAGGACCCAGGGGAACCCACACCGCTGGAGGCAAAGACCGGCGGCATCCATGTGCGACAGCCAAACCAAGAAAGTGCCATGTTCTGGATCAAGATGTTTGCAGAGAACCTGGTTCAATCGGTGGAGGGTGATCTTATGAACCTGGACGAAAATATCTCCTCCGAGCAGCTGGAAACTCTTAAGAAAGAGTTCTCAGCTGAACTCGAAGATCCTCCCCAAACCACCTCTCTTAAATTTAATTCTTCATGACGCCTGATATTCCGTAAGCTTTTCGTGTTGCTCCCTCCTTTGCGCCTTTTTCGCTGGCAGATAATAGCGATAGCCACCGCACTCAAATACCCTTATGGTTCCGTCAATGGCAAGTCCGCATTGATATTCAGGCTTGTCACCAGTGATTGAGTCGACCCGATGCTTACAATTGTAGCATTCTTTGTAACGGCAGCGGCTATCCCTGGGTGCGCTCATAAGGATCTCCTTTAGCCCGCACTATACATGCAACGGCGTGGCGAGACCGTGAAGATGGACGTGCCACCGGGCACTCGCAGGGACTCGCACCCGAGCCGTACTTGAACAGTACGGCGCAGGGTTCGAGGCCCGAGGACGCCCGGAAGGACGGCCATATCTGCGGTCGCAGCAGGCGATGCATGAATAATGCGGGCTAGTAAAGCTGGGGTTAAAGATGTCTTCAGACGGGGATTTTGTGAATGGTGATCAGCTTTATTGCAGACAGAGAGCAACACCAGTCGAGGAGGTAGTGGATTGGCGAGATGGTGATCCAATGATATGGCTCTGGCCATCCTTAAGGGATCAAGGGAAGGTTCTCATTACGGTCACGTTGTCTGCATGGTATGATTTTATTGTATAGACTCAAACATCAAAAGGCAAAATCTTTTTTGTGAGCCCGTTTGTCTGCTTGCCAGAGAATTCTCAGAGAAGTATGGTTATGGGTAATAGTAAGGGTTATGGAAGCAACTAGTCCGTCATTCCGGAAGGCGCGAAGCGGCTGTCCGGAATCCAGAAAAAATAACTGCTTGCTGGATATCCCGTTTAGGCGAGACTTCGCCTCGTCCGGTATGACGAGTAGCATCGCATATTCTTTTGTTTCATCGCTGACAATTGGAATAAAAAATGACCAAACTGAAAAAAGGCACCGAAATCGAACTGGTGGTGGAAAACCTTTCCTTTGGTGGTAAGGGTTTGGCCCGGATTGATGGCTTTGTCATCTTCATCGATCGCACCATTCCAGGTCAGCGTGTCCTTGTCCGGATCACCCGCAAAAAGGCATCCTACGCCGAGGCTAGGGTGGTGGAGCTGCTTCAGGATTCCCCGAAAGCGATTGCACCACGCTGCATGCACTTTGGAACCTGCGGCGGCTGTCTGTGGCAGAATCTTCCCTACAACGAACAACTGGAGGTAAAAAGGAATCTGGTCTGGGAGTGTCTGGCCCACATTGGTGGCCTGTCCAATGACATCGTTCTGCCAGCCCTGCCTTCTCCAGAAGTCTATTACTACCGTAACAAGATGGAATATTCCTTTGGAGCCCGCCGTTGGTTGTTGCCAGAGGAACTTGAACTCAGCCACCTGGAAAAACCTCGCGACTTCGCTCTCGGGCTTCATATAAAGGGTTTTTATGGCCGGGTGCTGGATATTGAAGAATGCCACCTCCAAAGTCCTTCGAGTGTCTCCATCCTTAAGCAGGTGCGCCAGTTCGCTCTGACCTCAGAACTTCCCCCTTACAATACCCACGACCATACTGGTTTTTGGCGCTTTCTCGTGGTCCGGGACAGCAAGCATACCGGCCAAATACTGGTTGAACTGATCACTGCACCTCACCGCAGTTCCTCCAGTTTGATACGTCAGCTTTCCACGCTGCTCCAAGCCGAGATCCCTGACATAAGTACTCTGGTGCATGGGATCAGTGCGAAGAAGGCGCAGGTAGCCATTGCAGATACCCAGGAAGTAGTCTTCGGGCCGGGGTACATCGAGGAATACCTAGGAGACTTCCGCTTCCGCATTTCCTCCGGAGCCTTCTTCCAGACTAATAGCACAGCCGCTCGAATTCTTCTGGATCAGGTATCTGAGAGCTGCGGTTTGACTGGTTCTGAAGTCGTCTGGGATCTCTACTCTGGTACTGGAACCATGGCCATTGGCCTTGCCAGGGCTGCCCGAAAAGTTATCGGTTTTGAACTAGTGCAGGATGCGGTGTCTGATGCCCAGACGAATGCCGGATTAAACGGTGTGGATAACTGCGAATTTATATTGGGCGATTTGAAAGATCTACTTCGCAACTCCTCCTTTACCGACAACTACGGCTCTCCACACGTGGTGGTGACGGATCCGCCTCGAGCCGGCATGCACCCTTCGGTGGTAAAAAAACTCCTTACCCTGGAACCCCCGAGGATGGTTTATGTTTCATGTAATCCAGCGACCTTGGCCCGGGATTTGAAAATATTTATGGAAAAATATCGCCTCCTCCAGGTGCAGCCAGTGGATCTGTTCCCCCACACTCCACACGTCGAGGCAGTTGCGGTACTGGAGAAAAGGTAATTCAGCTTCTTATTAGTTGGGAAGCCCTTTAACTAGGAACTAGGCACTGGGAGCAGGCGCTTTGCGCTTAGCGGCCTATGCGTCGATCTCGCGGACGAATACAGCGTTTTCCTGGATAAAGGCGTAACGCTTGGCTGGCTCCCGGCCAAGGAGGGTATCGAAGGCTTCGTTGGTGCGGGCTGCATCTTCGATGGTTACCTGGAGTGCCATTCGACTTTTAGGATCCATCGTGGTTTTTTTGAGCTCCGCCGCATTCATCTCTCCAAGTCCCTTGAATCTTTGGATGGTGACATGATTTGTGGCATGACCTTCCAATAGTTTCTCTTTATCTTCCTCCCGGTACGCATAGTGGACACTCTTCTTTTTCTTTTGCCTGATCTGAATCCGATACAGAGGTGGCTGGGCCAAGTAAATGTGCCCCTTTTCTATCAGTTCCGGCATGTAGCGGTAGAAAAAGGTGAGCAGCAGGGTGGAGATGTGAAAGCCATCAACATCAGCATCACAATTGACGAAGATCTTGCCGTAGCGCAACCTGCTGTAGTCGAATTGGTCGCCGAGTCCTGTTCCTATGCAACGGCTAAGATCTTGTATTTCCTTATTGTTTCTTATCTTATCTGCGCTGGCCTGCTCCACGTTTAAAATCTTACCCCTCAAGGGCAAAATTGCCTGAAAGCGGCGGTCTCTGGCCTGTTTGCTGGAACCGCCAGCCGAGTCTCCCTCTACAATGAATAATTCGGTCTCCTTCACCCGGTTTGAAGTGCAATCGGCCAGTTTGCCTGGCAAGGTTAGTCGTCTCGTGGCACTCTGGCGCCGGACACTCTGGCGAGCCTGACGGGAAGCCTCTCTGGCCTGGACTGCCAGCATTATCCGATCAATTATTGCTTCGGCGGCGGTACGGTTGTGGAGAAGGTAGTTTTCAAATGCATCTTTGACCACACTCTCCACCTGGGGTTGAATATCGGAGTTGAGCCTCTCCTTGGTCTGGCCTTGAAATTCCAGGTTGCCTGAGACAAAAACGCTGAGCACCGCCACCAGCCCTTCCCGTACATCTTCGCCGGTGATCCCCTTCGCCTTTTTGGGCTGACTGTTTTGTCGTGTCAGGTATTCACGAACCGCCCTGGTGACTCCATGGCGAAAACCGTTCTCATGAGAACCGCCGCCGCTGGTATACACAGAGTTCGCATAAGAATAGACGGCCCTCTCAGGAAACGTAGTCCACCAGAGAACCATCTCCAGCCGCAGGTCGTTGTCGTAGTTGAAGTAGAAGGGTGTCTCGGTCACAACCTCCTTTCCCTGGACCAGATCTTCTATATAATTTCTGATGCCATCCTCAAAATAAAAGCGATCTACGGTGTCGTTGAGCTGGTCCTCCACAACGATGGTCAAGCCGCGGGTCAGAAAGGCCTTGGCCTTGGCCTGCTCTTTGATCACTTTAGGATTGAAAACGACATCTTTGAAGATGTCTCCATCTGGTCGGAACATCACTGTTGTGCCACGTTCTGAGGTGGGACCAAGATCTTCCAATTTACTCTTCTTCTTACCACGGGCAAAATTCTGCTGCCATCTGACCCCGTCACGTCTGGAGGTCACTTGCATAAATTCACTCAAGGCGTTGACAACCGAGATGCCAACGCCGTGGAGCCCACCAGAAACCTTGTAGCTCTTGGTTGAGAACTTTCCCCCGGAGTGCAGGGAGGTCATAATGGTTTCAAGAGTATTTTTCCGCGACTGGCGGTGCATGTCTATGGGGATGCCTCTACCGTTGTCCGTTACAGTTATGTTGTTGTCAGCGCCGATTGCAATATGGATTTGATCGCAATAGCCATTAAGGGCTTCGTCCACTGCATTGTCCAGGGCCTCGGTGAAGAGATGGTGCATACCGGTGCTGGAGGTATTGCCTATGAACATTCCCGGTCGCAGCCGCACCGGTGCCAACCCTTTGAGTACCTGGATGTCTTTTCCGGTGTAGGTTGTTGTCATTACACTCCCGTCTTTACTAATATTGCTACCTATGTCGGCTTAGTACGCCAGTTTGTGTTTAGAGACCACTTAACCAATGATGAGGTAAATAGGCGACAGGGCAAGAAATTATATCAGAGTATGAAGTTAAATTTAAGTTTAAACTTAGATTTGCAAATATCAAATTAATTCCACATCTTTACTTGCCAGAATCAACAATATCCAGTTTATCAACATAAGCATTGTAATCTCAGCGTCGCCGAGTCAGCCTGCTCCTAATCGTCTTCCATCTCAAACGCACCCAACTCCTCCTCTATGGGTTTTAGCTGGATGCTCTCAATCCCCCCTCGTATCACCGCCCCCTTGGCGCCGCGATTGTAAATAGGCTGTTCGGCCACAGCCAGTTCATTTACCTTGCCCTTCTTACTCTGGATGAGCAGGTAATCATCTTTGCTCACCGTAAAGAAATCCACTACACCGGGGGGGTCCGGTTTGATCAGTCTCATGCCGCGGCCGGCACCGGCCAGCACACTCACCTGGGCTACTGGAGTCATCAGCAGCCTGCGGCTGGTGGCAATGGCCAGCAGTGGCCTCTCCACTGGACGCACTGCAACCACTTCATCACCCGGACGCAGACGAATCAGGGTTCGCCCGCTTCTGGTGCTGGCTTCCCTGAGGCTGCTCCGCTCAAAGCAGAATCCCGTACCATTCCGAGTCGCCACCAAACACAATGGCGAAGGTGGTTCTTGCGCCGGGGCTTTTTCAACCTTTTTATCTTGGCCTAGCCCAGGAAAAAAGGCCAATTGGCCGGGTGCATCTTCATCAGTGGCCGCCTCTGTTTGAATCATGAATGACATATCCACTGCCGACTCAGGCTCAGAAGGCAGGACCGCCACAATTCTCTCCTGGTCTTGAAAGTGAAAGAGAGTTTGAATCGGATCTCCATAGCCTTTCCCAGAGACGTCCAGGTCGTAAATACGACTGCCGTAGACCTTGCCGAAATTGGAGAAGAAAGCAACGGTTTCTTTGGTATTGGCGTTGATAATCGCCAACACCTCGTCCCCTTCCTTGAGTAATTGAGTTCGCGGGTCGTAGGATTTCACCCGCTTGAGCCAGCCATTGCGGGTAAGAACCACAAAGACATCCTCGTGAACCACAAAATCTTCTTTATCATATGCAAGCTGCGGTCTGCCAGCGATCACAGCAGTACGCCGCTTGTCGCCGTAGGCCTTCTTGACAGCCGCGATTTCTTTCCGCACTTCTCTCCAGATCTTCGCTCTGCTGGCCAAGGTGGCGTTTATTTGCTTGAGTCGCTTTTCCTTTGCGGCAAGCTCTTCCTCTATTTTGCTGATCTCCATCCTTACGAGGGCATGAAGGCGAAGATCCAGGATAGCTTTTGTCTGTTCGTCATCAAGATCAAAGCGGGCTTTCAAGTTTTCGTGGGCCTCCGCTCTGTTTTCGGCCACCCGAATAATGGCAATGGCCGCGTCCAAATCCACAAAAATCTTCATGAACCCCTGAAGTATGTGGATGCGTTTCTCCAAGCTGGCTCGCTCAAACTCCAGCTTCCCGACCACCACTTCCTTACGAAAATCAAGAAAATGATTGAGAATTTCCTTTATGGATAACCTTTCTGGAGTCGCCAGTGGTGTCAAGCAGGTGAAATTCAGCGGAAAGTTTATCTCCATGTCACTGTGTTTATACAAAAAGGTCATTACCTTTTCGGAATCTACTTTGCCGTCTCTTAACTCCAGTACGACTCTGACGGTTTCGGCACTCTCATCTTTAACGTCGGTGACCATTGGAAGCTTTTTGGAAAGAATCAAATCGGCGATCTTCTCCACCAGTCGAGATTTATTTACCGAATAGGGCAATGAGGTGATAACCAACTGCCTCCTACCCCGCTTTAGGGTTTCAACCTCAAACTCTCCCCGGATCTTGATGCTTCCTTTGCCGCGCCGATAGATCTCCTTCATTTCTTCTGCGGACGCTATAATCTGACCACCTGTGGGAAAATCCGGTCCCTTGATCTTGGCCATTATCTCGGCGGTGCTTGCGTCTTCGTTGCCGATTAAATTAATGAGCGCGTCGCAAACTTCACTGAGGTTGTGGGGCGGTATGTTGGTGGCCATGCCCACGGCAATCCCACTAGAACCATTAATGAGCAGATTAGGTATCCGGGCAGGCAGGACGGCGGGCTCAGTTAGGGTGCCGTCGTAATTGTCGCTGAACGCCACAGTCTGCGCCTTGAGATCAGCCAGCAACTCTCCGGCAATAGCGGATAGTTTCGCTTCAGTGTAGCGCATGGCTGCGGCACCATCACCATCCACCGAGCCGAAGTTCCCCTGCCCATCCACCAACGGATATCTCAGAGAAAAGTCCTGAGCCATTCGCACCATGGCGTCATAAACTGCTGCATCACCATGAGGATGATATTTTCCGATCACCTCTCCCACTACTCTGGCAGACTTGACATGGCGCGCAGCCTGTTTGGCGCCAATGGCATCCATGGCATAGATGATCCGCCGATGTACCGGCTTGAGACCGTCTCTCACATCTGGAAGGGCTCTGGAAACAATTGTGGAAAGGGCGTAGGCAAGATAGCGGGATTCAACTTCCTCATGAAGAATTGTTTGGGAAACCCCCATAGGCAGGTACTCTCCCTTGGTGGTAAACTCGGGGGCTTACACTCAAATGCCCTGTTTGTTGGCGATTTTTAGCACCTGCAGTCATCTCTGTCAAGAAGCAATACGCCAAAGAATACGGAAATTCAGCAGTTTAGAACGATCCAGCAGTTATTCAGCTAACAATAATCGTAGGGGCGGGGAGTTCGGCTGAGGCTCACTAGCAGCCCATACTCGAGCCGTTTACCACCGGTTGACCTGACACAGATCTGAATAGTTTCCCTCTCCCCCCTGGGGCGGGAGAAGGTTAAGGTCAGGGGGGGCTCTGTCCAAATTACTAACTTCCAGTTGAATTATCTCTCTTTTTATTGTCTCATAGTGTCATCTACATGGAGGGAGCCATGAAAGACTTGATCAATCTTCTGCAAGAATTGTCATCCTGCCCCGGTCCCCCGGGTGGAGAAGAACCGGTGGCCACCATTATTAGAAGACACCTGGAGCCGAGCTGTCAGATTCAACGTGACGGCTTGGGTTCTCTCATCGCCAGCAAACAGGGGAGCAGAAAACAGCCCCGTTTGATGCTAACAGCTCATATGGATGAAGTGGGTTTCATGCTCCAGAATATCACCGCCGGGGGGTACCTGAGGTTACAGCCTCTGGGCGGGTGGATCGCCAGCAACCTGCCTGGTCAGAGAGTCCATATCCACGGCAGTAAGGGCGCAGTGGAGGGAATCGTTGCTGCAGTGCCGCCCCATTTCAAAAAAGAGCAAAAAAGCGAACTCAAGGTGGAAGACCTTCTAGTGGATGTGGGTGCTGCTTCCAAAAAAGAGATCGCCTCTCTGGGACTACAGCTGGGGGATCTTATTACACCGGTAAGTCATTTCGCAATTTATAACAAGAAATTACTGGCCAATAAGGCTTGGGATGACAGGGTTGGCTGTGCGGTACTGGTTGCTGCCATGAAGCAATTGTCTTCTCATCCAAATACGGTTGTGGCTACCGCCACCGTACAGGAGGAAGTCGGTACCAGGGGTGCGGTGACTGCGGTTGAGGTTGTCAAACCACAGGTCGCAGTAGTTTTAGAGGGAGCACCTGCCGACGACTTTCCCGGGATTACTAAGGATAGTCCCCAGGGTGCTGTGGGCAAAGGCTGCCAGATTCGCCTTTTCGATCCTTCCACCATCATCCACCGCCATTTTTGGCAGTGGGTAACAGAACTGGCCAAGAAGCACAAGATTGCTCCCGAAGCACGAAACAAATACAAAATCCTAATTCTCAAATGTTCAAAACGTAACTACTCGAAAGAACTTGTCAGGTGTTTCGGTTATTTGGATTTTGGTAATTCGAATTTGTTTCGAATTTCGATATTCGGATTTCGGATTTACACTACATGTGTGCCTCTGTGGTTACCCAAGAAAAAAAGCTATCACCTCAGAGGAAAGGGCCCGGGAATATGCATGACAAATTCGGTCGCATATACCTAACACACGATTTACCTGGAATCGGCGGTCGCATCAAAGAACAGCCGGAAGATTTCGTGGTCGAGGAGATTCCCCTCTACGACTTTTCCGACCAAGGAAACTTTGCCTATCTTGTGCTGGAAAAAGTAAACCTCTCCACCCTTGACCTTGTGGCTCTTATTCGAAAACAACTGGATCTTCGCGATGAGGAGGTGGGATTGGCAGGCTGGAAAGACAAACGTGCCATAACCCGCCAGTGGGTTTCGGTGCCGCGGGAGAAAGCATCAGAGAGCCGGCTTGCTCAACTGGCCAGTGATGATATTAAGATTCTACAAATTAGACATCACACCAACAAGCTCCGTACTGGCCACCTCTTGGGAAACCGTTTCTCCATTCTAATCCACCAACCAGATGCAGAGGCTGAAATCAAGGCTAACGCCATAATTCAAAGTCTTCAAACTCATGGCCTTCCCAATTTTTATGGGCCCCAACGTTTCGGCGCTGCCGGTAACAACCCGGAAAAAGGTCTGGCTTTGTTGCTGGGTCAATACCGCCTTCGCTCAGTGCGAAAACGTAAGCTCCTGGTAAGCTCCTACAACTCACTTCTTTTTAATCTCACTCTTAAGGAACGGATGGAGCAAGATCTCTTTGCCAAACTGCTTCAGGGGGACATCGCTAAGAAGCATGACACTGGCGGGATTTTCCTGGTGTCTGATCCGGAAAAAGAGCAGCCGCGGGCAGATAGACTGGAGATAAGCGCAACCGGTCCAATTTGGGGAAAAAAAATGAAACGCGCCGGTAATGAAGCCGCTGCCCTGGAAGAAAAAATCCTCAGCAGTCAAGGACTGACGCCGGATGTTTTTCGCAAGCAACCGGGAAGTAGGAGATCTCTTCGCATAGCGCTCAAAGAGGTCAATGTGTGTCAAGAAAAAGAGGGTTTGCGCTTGGAGTTTTTTCTTCCCAAAGGCTCTTACGCCACCGTACTCCTCGATGAAATTATGAAAGCATGAACTTGGCATCGAAAACGGATCAGTGGCAGCAGAGAGTAATCGATTCATGGCGGCCTGGCTCGCTTATTCTCACCTCTGGGGGCCGTCTGGCGCGCCAACTTCAGCACCGCCGTCGGCTCCAACAATTAGAGAAAGGCCATAATAGTTGGCGTCCTCTGGAAGTTAGGAGTCTCAATGGTTGGCTGCATCAGAGCTGGCAGGATTTGTGGGGAAGTGAGGCTCCGGCGGGGTCCTGGCTGCGATTGCGTCTTTGGTATGAGATTATTCGCAATAATCCACCGCCCGCCGACCTACCCTTGGACCTACCTCTCTGCCAAACACTGGACCAAACCTATGGAGTGTTGATCCGTCACCGTCTAGACCCCACCGAAACCAGGTTCCCCTCGCCACTGATTGCCTGGCGCCAACACATTTGTCGAGAATTCATTTCAGCTCTCAACGATTTGAAACGCTGGCACCCGGCCGCGCTACCCCTAAAAATAACTGAGGTCATAAATTCAGGTCGTCTAGCTCTGCCCAAATCTCTGATTATCGCCGCCTTCGAAGCGGTGGCTCCTATCGAAGAGGAGCTCTTCCGTGTAGTCCGCCAGAAAACCGATGTGACGGCTTTCCCACTTCCCAAGGAAAAACCTGGAAACGTCCAAGCTGTCACCTTGCCGGATCAAAAGCAGGAAATTCTCTATCTTGGACAGGAGTTGTTGTGCTCATGTCAGGAGTTAAGACCTGGTTCTATAGGAGTTGTGGTGCCCAATTTGGAGCTCTACGCCCAAGCTTTGAGAAGGACCCTAAGCACCCTGCTGGGCCAGCGATTAACTCCCCAGGAGGAAACCTTCAACATCACCCTAGGCACCCCACTCTTGGAACATCCCTTGGTGCAGGCTGCCCTAATACCCCTCAGGTTTCTGGGCGATGAGGAAAAGCGTCACGTCCTAATAGGACTACTTCTTTCACCTTATTATGGAGCCTGGGCCAGGAATAGGAGACAACTGGCCCGTTTGGACCGCCATTGGCGGGAGATGACTCCTGAAGCAGATCTGGACTCTCTCTATGGCAAAGCCCATAGCAGGGAACCCGAGTTAGCACCTTATTTATCTCCGGGAGGAACCGATCTGCTGGAGTTGCTAGCACCATTCCAAGGGCGCAGCTCACTTTCAGCCGAAAAATGGAAAGATTTACTCAATAAGCTTTGGGGTTCTGTCCAATTTCCCGCACTGGCTGATGAATCTGATCGAGTTGCTTTCAACCGCCTGGAATCCACCTTGACCAGCCTGGTCGCCGACCTTGGTTCCTGGTCCATGGATTCCCGCACATTTCTAGCGTGGCTCAGACAGGCACTCGCTGCCGAGGTTTTTCAGGTTGCCGGTAGTGAACAGGCCGGTGTCCAAATTATGGGGCTCATTGAATCTCGTGGCCTTGCCTTCCAGCGGCTATTTCTTTTGGGGATGACCTCAACTGCCTTGCCACAGCCGGTAAGACCTCTTCCTTTTCTGGATTTCGAGGAACGAAGACAAGTACTAGGTGGCACCCTAAGAAGTCAGTACGAGTTTGCCCACGCCTCCTTTCAACATTTGATGGCAACTGCCCCAGAGATTATCCTCACCAGACCCGAAGAAATAGAGGGAGAACCGGTTTCAGCTACGCCCTTCTGGCCGACGACCTGGCAGTCTGCTCCTGCAGATTTTTGGACCATACCGAATGCAGCCTGGTCCAGGGCTGGTTGGTTACGCTCAGCCTGGAAAGGATTCATCGAACCTCAGCCAGAAGAAGCTGCAGCGGATCAACTAACCACACCCATCCCCTTTCCTAAATCACTCTCGGTGAGTAGTCTGGCCGTTGCTTTCCAATGCCCCTTTCGCTTTCTGATCCAAGTGTTGCTCGAACTCAAACCATTGGCCGAACCCGTTGGAGGCCTCCGCCCCGAAGATCGCGGCCGGAGTATCCACCATGCACTTTCCTGTATTACCCGGAAATTACGTCCCAGGCTTCAGGGAGGGAATTTGGATTGGGAGCTTGTTTTTCCCTCAGTTCAAGAATGTGTGGATGCAGTTCATGAGAAAATGGCTGCAATCCCAACCTGGCAGGTGGAACGTCGCCGTTGGTTGGGCAAGGAATTCGGCCTGCTCAAATTATGGTTCCAGGAAGAGCTTAACCACCTGCAGGCGGGATGGCACTGGCTGGCTGAGGAAATCCCCTTCACGGGCCTCACGGTCGAGGGTTGGCCCACTATGCTCAGTGGCCGCATTGACCGGGTTGACTCCCATCCTGAATTAGGCTTGCTGTGCTGGGACTATAAGAGCGGCTCCAGTCCTAACTTCTCGGAGGTCTTCAGCCACCTGAGCGAACCCCAGCTGCCGGCCTACTTGCTAGCCATACTTCAGGGTCTAGTAGAGCTTCCTGGACACTCTCGACTCCATGAATATCCTCTCCAGGCAGGCTATATAACTCTCAAGTCGGAAAAAAATCTCAAACTGGATCGTCTGCGGGCTGATGCCGAGCAATGGCAGGATTTGTTGGGTGTCTGGCAAAAACGTTTAATTGAACTGGGCCACCAACTGCAACAGGGGCACTTCCGTGCTGAACCTGTCCCTAGTGCGCAGATTAGAAAGCGGGAACGACTTTGTTCCTACTGCGGTCTACTTACCATCTGCGATCGTAAGAATCTTGCGGAGAGATAGAGAAGAGCTTCATCCATGTTGATTGATAATTTGCCAGACGAACAAACCAGAAATGCGGCCCTAGACATCCGCCGAAGCTTCCACCTGGAAGCCCCGGCAGGCTCAGGTAAAACCTGGCTACTCACCGGTCGTTTCCTTAGACTTCTAGCAGAAGTTGACCATCCCCATGAGATCGTTGCCCTTACCTTCACCAACAAAGCGGCAGGGGAGATGCGCCAGCGTATTCGCGACTTTCTGACTAAAACAGAGAAAGGAGAAGTTCCACAATACCCCTATGAACAAATTCTCTTAGAGGCTGCGGCTGGTGCTAGAGAGCGTCAGCCAGCCCACCGCTTGCAAGCACCGGATGGTCTAAGAATCATGACCTTCCACGGCTTTTGTCTCCACCTGGTTCAGCGTGCTCCCCTGGAAGCCTCCGTCCCGCCCGGTTCAAAAGTGATGCCTGATGAGGAACAACAACAACTCCGTACCCAAGTGGCGGCAAGGACAATTCGAGATTTGCTTTATCGTCCCTCTGGCGACCCTCTGAGACAGGCGGTGGAAAACCGACTTCTCAGGTTAAATAATAACTGGCTGGCTTTCAGAGACGAACTCGCTGATTTGCTGGAAAAGCGTGACCTACTGGATGACCTTCTAACACTCATGGGGCGCCATCCGGATAAAGAGCAGCTGGAAGAGATTTTGACCGGGAGGCTGGAACTCTTGCTCAAACTAAGACTTGCTAAATGTCTTACTGCCTTTGAGTCAACCTCTCTGGGAAGTAATTGGTCCAATTTTTTTGGTCATCTGCATGAACACGGCGCTGAGGCTGCAGATCGTTTGCCTGAAATTTTGCCCCCTGCCGAAGGCTCGAAACTTGAAAACTGGCAAGAAATAGCCACAACCCTTACCACCCTTGAAGGAAAGCCGAGAAAAAGGTTGGGTCCTGCGGCCGGCTTCTACAAGGGATTCAACCATACTATCTGGGCGGAAACAATACAGGAACTTTCTCCTGAAAGTTTGGAGAATTTACAGAACATCAAAAGACTCCCCCTCCTGGCTGATGGTATAGCCAATCTCGACACTCTCTATGACCTGGTCTTGGTGGTGGGGGAGGCGCTAAATCGCTACCGGTCAATCTGCCGACAGCGACGTCTTTTAGACTACGTCGAACTGGAACAGGCTGCACTTCGTCTTTTTGACCAAGAAAGCCCCACGGATTTGCAGCTATTCTTAGACCGAAAAATTAATCATCTCTTGGTGGACGAATTTCAGGATACCAGCCGAAGTCAATGGCTGCTGCTCCAACACCTATGTAGCGGTTGGCAGGCTGACTCCGGTAGAACCCTCTTTGTTGTGGGAGATCCAAAACAGTCTATTTATGCCTTCCGTAAAGCTGAGGTCTCTCTTTTCCTGGAAGCCACAAAAGGTTTACCGCTTCCGGGTCAGGACCCCTTTCCCCTGGAGAGTCTCCAGCTTCTTGCCAACTTCCGTTCACATCCCCGCCTAGTTCATTGGCACAATCAGATTTTCGCTCAGACCATCATGAGTGCAACTGATGACGAAGCCGACGAGGTGGTCCACGTTTCGGCTGAAGCTCTGGTGACACCTACTCCCGATCAGCTTTCTTTGACTCTTTTCTCCTCAGAAAATCAAGTTGATCATCCCCGAGAGGCCGAAGCAGAATGGCTTGGCCAGGCGGTGTTGCAAGAATTAGAGCACCTGTCTGAGAAAGAAAAGATAGGTATTCTTCTCTTCGCCCGTACCCACCTGCCTCTTTACCTACAGGGTCTTCAAACCGCCGGCGTGGCAGTGAGGGTACAAGAGGGAGCACCACTTTTGGTGCAAAGGGAGGTTCTTCACCTGCGGCAGATCGCTCATGCCTTGGTTAGGCCTCAGGACGATTTGGCCTGGGCGGCTCTCCTCCGCGCCCCCTGGTCCCAGCTCACCCTAGACCAATTTGTCCAGGTTGCCAGCCAGCCTGAACCAAGCTGGCTGGACAAAATAAAGACTGTTAAGGAAGACTCCTCTATCATGGGAAAAGTTTGGCAGGCAATGACCAAGGCCCACCAGCGAATGAGCCGGGATGGTCTGGCTGAACTGGTGGAAAATGTCTGGGTTGAACTCGACGGTCCTGCGGCCGTGGCAAGCAATAGCTCCACCGCAGGTGTTGCAAATTGCCGCAGCTACCTGGATATTCTAGCTCGGGCAGAGCAAGGACTTCCTGAGGACACTTTGGTTAAGGCTGAAATGCTGCTCCAGAATGCTTATGCCCCACCCGATCCGGGGGCAGCTCCTTCCCCAGTGGAACTGATGACGGTCCATCGGGCAAAGGGGTTGGAATTCGATGTGGTTTTCCTTCCTTTCCTGGACTGGAACCCGTTGAGTGGTGGCCGCCTTTCTCAGCCCCCCTATCTTGTGGAGAGGTTACCAGGTTCCAGGGGAGAGCACCTGATAGCAATGGCTCCGGACCGACGGCGAGAGAAAACGGCTGGATTGTATAAGCTGTTGCGAGATATTGGCAACAAAAAGAAACTGGCCGAAGCAAAACGGCTATTCTACGTTGCAGTAACCCGGGCACGGAGGAGTCTCTATCTTAGTGGGGTGGTGGGGACAAGGGATGGAGAACTATCTCCCCAAAAGGATAGCCCCCTTCGGTGGCTCTGCAACCACCACCGGCTGAAGCTGTCGGAGAAGCAAGAGCTCATTGCAGAAGATAACGATTATCTTGATCTTTACTTCAATCCCCTGGTCACCCCTAGAATTGTCCATGAAAAAGTTGGGGCCCATGTGCTCCCCGAACCTCTACCCTTTTCTCCTGAGCCCTTACCCTACTCCACCCTTGCCCCGTCGCAAATGGTAGATTGGGGTCAAGCAACTGGAGAGCACAAAGAAGATCCAAACGCTAGGGCAAGGGGGACGGTTACCCACAGGCTCATGGAACACTTAGGCCATGGCCGTCCCCTTCCTGAGCCCGTTGCCCTGGTCGCAGTTCTCCTTAGCGAAGAAGTTCCGGAGACTGAGGCAAAGCCATTGGCAAGGGAAATACTTAAAGAGGTTCAGCTTTGTTTGCAGGAGGACTTTTTCAGCTGGCTGTTAAAGCAAGACCACCCTCAGTCCTTTAGTGAATGGAGTCTAGAGGATCGGCCAGCCGCAGATAAAATCCGCACCGGCACCGTTGATCGAGTGGTTTTCGATGGAGATCGTTGGTGGGTTGTTGACTACAAAACCAGCCGCCCATTGGACGGTGAGAGTGTGGATAGCTTTCTTGAGCGGGAGTCCCATCTATATAGGCCGCAGCTTCATGCCTATGGAGAGATGGTGGCCAACTACTTCAAGGTAGACTTACGTTCGGTTCGAACTGTTCTTTACTTCACCGCCCTGCAACAAAAGGT
>CAMYLW010000021.1 GCA_947259475.1 Thermodesulfobacteriota bacterium | reverse complement strand
TGGGGAGCGTTAGATCGGTATCTCAGCTTTGAGATCACACAGGCAAGGATGAAGATATGATATGCGTATGGTAAGTTTTCGGAGGGGTCCAGGACTTCACATCTATAGCAGTGATCTTTAGCAGGAGGGTTGAAACATCTAGCGTCATATCTTGTATTATCAAAAAGGGGAGCAGGTCGACTCTTTGCTTCAAGCGTCGTCATCCAAGAGTCAAACCGGGACCTGACCCCTCTAACCAGGTGGGCAACCATCGGTGTCAATTGATCAGCCTTTGGCGCCCTAATTGTCGCCGTGTAAGTGTCACCCTTCGAGCGGCGCGTCGGCGACTCCCTTTGAGAGAGGGGAGATTCAGCAGCTAGATCCATGGTCCAAAGAATCAACATAATCTGGGGTTAGGATTCGTATGTTATGTTGACCAACTTCTCGAAGTAGTCTTTATCAGTAAGAGGCCTGTCTATCCTACAATTCTTTATGGCTTTGTTGAATTGAGAACAATCATAGATACTGTCATCAGTGAGGTACTGTTCCACATCACTTAAAGACTCAGCCAGTACGTTTAGAATATAATCATCAGTCTCTTCTGCCCTTGCGTATAGCCTCGATATCCACTCATCCAGGGATACGTATTCTGAAATGAGTTTCTTGTCTAACAGCAGATCAAAAACCGCTCTTGCAAGGGTAGCTTCGGATTGGACAATATTATACACCTGCCCAAAGTGTGACGGATCGCCTGCAAACCGAACGATCGCCTTTACGAGGAAGTCCACCGGCGTCATTTCAAAAGCCCATTTGTCATTATCTGGGGCACATTTGATCTTGGTGCAGGCATCTATAATCAAGAATTGAAAATCATTTGGATTCACTACACCCGTGATACTGTGATGTCCAATATTGCCGGGGCGAAATAGACACACAGGCAAGCCCCGAGCAACTGCTTCCCAGGCCAGTTTCTCAGCGACCCATTTTGCCTGACCGTAACCATCTTCCAAACGATCAATGAATGAATCGATCTCATTGTTTTCCCAATAGGGTGTCTTATCTCCGCCGGGAAAGATCCCATTGGTGGATATATAATGAATTGGCTTACTAACGCCTGTGGATGCGAGTCGCAGTATTTCTTGTGTACCATCTACAGTATGTGGTTTTAGAACCGGGTACGTATAAACGTAATTAACAAAGGCAGCGCAGTGAAAAATGAAGTCTATGTCTTTTGCTAGTTGGTCGAATTCAGGCTGAGTAAGGCCAAAGCGCTTTTGACTTAGGTCTCCTGCAAGAGAGACAATGCGGTTTTTAAATGTATCATCCCATAGTCCATAGTTTTTCAGATTGCTCTTGATTCGCTCATCGGAATCCGTTTCATCACCACTCTTTTTGCGTGTCAAGCAACAGACTCTTACGTGGTCTTCCGTTGATTGTAGTATTTGTTCCAGCAAGAACGCTCCCAAGAAGCCCGTCGAGCCAGTAAAAAAGATTGCTCTCGCCCCATAAAGCGAAAGTGGCTTCTGATCAGGCGCAGGAATGATTTCACGGTCCAGCACAGCATCCTCACGAATTGAAACCTGCGTTGGGACACTCCTTGTGTGATCGTTCATGTAGTTGATAAGATCGGAAACTGTGGGATGTTCGTAGATCTCCTTAACCATGAGTTGTACTTGATATATCTTTTCAACCAATAGAGTGAGCCTCACGGCTAACAACGAATGTCCACCATAGTCAAAAAAGTTCGATTCGTCTTTGATACTGCCTTCTTCCAGTGACAAGATGCGTTCCCACAAGGTCCGCATCACCTTTTTCTGCTCTTCTTCGGATGCTCCCTCTGCGAGCTGAATATCACCGACCTCATACTCATCCTGACGTGGCGGTGAAGGCAACAATTTACGGTTCAATTTTCCAGTCGTCGGATTAAGCGGTATCTCGTCAAGTTCCACATATATGCTCGGAATCATGTAATCTGCCAAATAAGGCCTTAATCTTTCCCGCAGCTCTACACATGTTCCTGTCTTCGGATCGATTCTCCAATCAGCATTCTTATTTCTTACAACATAAGCAACGAGTCGTTTGTCCTCCCCCTCTTCACCCTCGCTCACGACAGCACAACTCTCCACATCTGTTTGCCCGAGCAACGCTGTTTCTATAGCTCCCAAATAAACGCTATATCCCCGAATTTTAACCATATAATCGCAGCGCCCCTTAATCTCCAGGTTGCCATCCGGGTGAATAAGTGCCAAATCTCCAGTCCTATAAAATTCGGCCCCGTCAATCCAGACAAAACGTTCTGCTGTGAGTTCAGGTTTATTGAGATAACCTCGCGCTAAACATGGACCCCCAATGTATAGCTCACCAACTTGACCCGGCTTCACTTCCCGCGAGTTCTCATCTAACAGTTTTAATACTATCTCTTTAATGGGATACCCTACCGGGCATATACCAGACGAGAGGTCTTCTTGACCTCTCAGGTCTAGAGACGCCACATCATGACATTCACTGATACTATAAGTGTTTAAAAGCCGGACGTGCTTAGGCAATGTTTCGAGTGCTCTGTTTTTTAGCTTTGTTGTTACAACTTCACCGTTTAACCACAGTACGTTCAGAGACGAAAGCTTGGATTTGATTTCACCTTTTCCAACGGAATTGAGAACTGTCTCCATCAATGAGGGTGTAAACAAAACCTCGGTAATCTTATTTTTCGAGATAAAATCAATCAATAATTTAGGATCATATATGATATCATCCGGAATTGTATAAACCGTCGCACCTTTAAGAAGAGGTCTGAATATTTCCCATACGAAGAATACATTACATGCTACACGGTCGCCCACTTGATATGAACTAAGTTCATATCTTTCTTGATACGAATGAACAGATCCACGATGCGGCGCTAATATACCTTTCGGCTCCCCTGTAGTACCAGAAGAGTAGACAACATACGCTAGGTTGTCTAAACTGATATCTGAAACAGCATCCTTATCATAGATCGATTCTCTCCAGCTTGAATCAATGTCAATGTTCAATATCTTTCCTGGAAGTCTTGAATCCAGCCGATTGCAATATTGCGTTTTTGTTACGATTACTTTTGATTGCGTTTCATGTAAGATCTTATTGAGAAAAGATTCTGGGTATGCCAGATCAAGGGGCAAGTATGCCCCTCCTGCTTTCAAGGCAGCAATGTACGCTATTACGTACTCTAAACACTTCTCCATAAGAATGCCGACACTATCATCAAGGTGCACACCATGTTCTTGAAAATACCCAGCAAGCGAATCAGTGATTCGGTCCAATTCTTTATAAGTGACTGAATTATCAACATCGACTACTGCGACTGCCTCGGGTGTCTTTGCAACCTGTCGTTGAAATAATTCATGTAGACATAACTCTTTCTTCTCCATCTCAATCCTCACTAATGTGCACTAGAAGAACAAAATTTGAAATGAGCTCAGCTAGGTAACATAGAGTAATGGGATCAGCGTGTCAAATGAGAATGGCTATATACCTCCAGCTGAACTTGACAAAGATTATTCTTTTTGTAATGTTATACACATGAATAAAATCGTACCTTCTCATTTCTGAGTGCTCAAACCCATTCTCAGATTTGGACACAACGGCCGTCCCCATATTGCCTGCACTTCCTGCCTTCGGCCGATACCGACCGCCCGCTTATATACGAAGGGTTGGACTAATAGCGAAAGCCGCACTACCGGCGCTTAAGTGGTCTTCAAAAGAAGAACCGGTGGGCTAGTGTGCTTGTATCACTCTAGGAGTGCGAAGAGGGCTTTCAATACTTTGGACTAGAACATTGGCGCCCAGTGTCATCTATACCGGACAAGGTGATGCCGCCAGGAGAAATATGTTAGTGTCTTACAGTTTCTTCCGAATTGATTTTGCTCGGTACAACTGGCAGGAGTGATTGTATTGGGGTCCCTGGCGCTTCCGCCAACGCTCCTGAGTGCCGCCGCACCGTGTAGATAAAGGGGAGCTTGTGCCCGAAAGCGTGACTCGTTCTTTGATCTCACTGTTTTGATCATATCATGCGAAGTGAGTGATACTATGTCTGAAAAAATTGTCGTCAAGAACCTCTATAAAGTCTTTGGTCCTAACCCTCAGCGAGCTCTCAAGTTAATCGAAAGGGGATATAGCAAGGATGAGATTTTCGAGAAAACCGGCCTGAATGTAGGTGTGCAAGATGCCAATTTCAGCATAAATGCTGGGGAAATCTTTGTTGTTATGGGGTTATCTGGATCTGGTAAGTCTACGCTGGTGCGAATGCTGAATCGGCTCATCGAGCCAACTTCGGGAGAGGTATTGGTGGACGGTGCGAATGTAGTACGCATGAGCAAGAAGGAGCTCATGCAACTTCGCCGCCATAATATGAGCATGGTCTTTCAGTCGTTTGCCCTCATGCCTCACCTTACAGTGGTGCTAAACGCCGCCTATGGCCTCGACGTGGCCGGAATCCCCCCAAAAGAGCGAGAATCACGTGCTATGGAAGCCCTGGATCAGGTGGGTCTCAAGGCCTATGCCGATAGCTCTCCATGGGAACTCTCCGGAGGTATGCAACAGCGAGTCGGGTTAGCCAGGGCCCTATGCCAGGATCCGTCTATCATGCTGATGGATGAGGCGTTTTCGGCACTTGACCCGCTAATTCGCTCCGAGATGCAGGACGAGCTGCTCAAACTTCAGGAACAGAATGAGCGGACGGTTGTCTTTATCTCTCATGACCTCCATGAGGCTATGCGCATCGGCGATCGCATCGCTGTGATGGAAGGAGGTCGTATCGTACAGATAGGTACTCCTGACGAGATTCTCAAAAACCCCGCCGACGAGTATGTCAAATCGTTCTTCCGCGGCGTGGACCCCACCACTGTTTTTTGCGCTAAAGACATTGCACGAAAGAATCAGTTGACCCTGTTCCGGCATAGAGGGGAAGGGCTCCTCTCCTCTTTGGAACAGCTCCAGGGACAGGGCCGTGACTTTGCATATATCTTGGACAAAAAGGAACGTTATCAGGGAGTGGTTTCAGTGGATTCCTTGATGGAGTCGATTGAGAGGGGAGGAGATGGATTGGAATCCGCCTTTTTGAGGGAAGTCCATCCGGTCAGAGCAGACACACCACTGCAGAATCTCCTTTCTATAGTCAGACAGTATGACTGTCCCGTTCCGGTGATACACAGAGACAAAGTGTACTTAGGGGTGATTTCCAAAAACTCGTTTCTCAGGATCCTGGAAGAAGGGGGAAAAGCGTAAAATCGTTAATCCTTGCTTGCGTGGCTGTCGCATGAATTTGTAGATCTTTTCTTTGACGACTTCAAGGCCAGTCACCCAGAGAGCTGAGAAGTGCGAGGCTTTTGAGCCAATGAGTTAGGGAATTCCGTAGATTCGGAGGCGAAATATGCTGAGTATTCTGAATTTTGATTCTCACAAAATCCCGCTTGAAGATTGGATTGAGACTGGAGTCACTTGGCTCGTTGAAAACTTCCGACCGCAATTTCAGGCAATCAAGTGGCCGGTTGAACAAACTCTGAATGGAATAGACCACTTACTTCAACTGTTGCCGCCGATTCTAGTTCTGATCGTCCTGTTTATTATTGCTTGGCGAATCGCGGGCTGGCGAATTGGTCTCTTTAGTGTAATTACCTTCACGCTCATTGGCTTCTTGGGATTTTGGAAGGATACGATGACGACTTTGGCCATGGTCCTTAGCTCTGTCTTCTTCTGTACTGTGGCGGGGATCCCCCTAGGGATTATTGCCGCTCGAAGTGACAGGTTCGAAACATTTATTCGACCGATTCTGGACGCGATGCAGACCACTCCGGCCTTCGTCTATCTGGTCCCCGTAGTCATGCTGTTCAGCATTGGAACAGTGGCGGGAGTAATTGCCACAATCATATTTTCCATGCCTCCCATTATTCGCCTTACAAATTTGGGTATTCGACAAGTGCAGCCTGATGTGGTTGAAGCGGCCAAGGCCTTTGGTTCGACCTCTGGCCAGATTCTTTGGAAAGTTCAGTTTCCCCTAGCGATGCCAACCATCATGGCAGGCCTCAACCAGACCATCATGCTGTCTCTCTCCATGGTGGTCATCGCTGCGCTCATTGGCGCTGGGGGTCTGGGCTTGCCGGTTTTCGAAGGACTCAACTCTTTACGGGTGGGCTTAGCCGGCATAGGCGGACTCAGTATCGTTTTACTGGCCATGGTTTTGGATCGTATAACTCAGGCTCTAGGCAAGATGAAACGACATGGGGTGCGAAGAGAGACGGGTTGAAAGGAGGGGGTATTTGGAACACAGAAACACTACCGGTGAACTGATTGGTAGTGGTCACTTATTGCACGCCAATGCTCATTGAAAACTACTTATAGGAGGGTCGACATGAAAAGCAGAACTGGTCTCTCGATCTTGAACCGGATCTTGGTTCTTACGTTACTGTTGGGGCTAGTGTTGTTAGGGAGCTGCGAGAAAGCCCCTGACGAAACGCCGGGTAAAGGAAAGGCTGTACGGCCAGCAAGGGCTACATGGACGACGGGATTCTTTTTGGAAGCGATTTACAGCCGCGCCTTGGAGGACTTGGGCTATACGGTTGAGGACGCAAAGAATTTGGCCAATCCGATCTTTTATCAATCTCTGGTTAACGATGATGTTGACTTCTGGGCGAACGGATGGTTCCCCCTTCATAATACCCAGCTTCCGAAAAACTTTGATGAGAAAGCCATCATTGCGGGTACGATCGTCAAAGCTGGAGCCATCCAAGGTTACCTTGTAGACAAAGCATCTGTGGAAAAGTATGGAATCAAATCTCTCGATGATTTCAAACGCGACGAGGTAAAGAAGGCCTTTGACTCCAATGGTGACGGCAAGGCCGACCTTGTTGCCTGCCCACCTGGCTGGGGCTGCGAGAAGGTCATTACCCATCATTTGAAGGTCTACGACATGGAAGACCACATCAACCCCATTAAAGCAGGCTACACCGCCAGCATGGCTGACGCCCTGGCACGTTACAACGCAAAAGAGCCTGTGTTTTTCTACACCTGGACACCTAACTGGACCGTTAACAGACTTGCACCGGACAAGGATGTGATGTGGATCAATGTTCCTGAAATCAATCCAACCGAGGGACAAAAGGGATTTGAAAAGGCAATGGTCTTAAAAGGCGTGGCTGGTGCGGTCACCGATCCCATTAAAATGGGCTTTCCAGCTAACGACATCAGCGTGGTGGCTAACAAGGAATTCCTCAAAAAGAACCCGGCAGCGAAACGGCTCTTCGAGGTAATGTCTATTCCCCTCGAGGATATTGCCAAGCAGAACAACCGGATGTTTGCTGGTGAGAATAGCCAGGAGGAAATCGAGCAGCATGTAACCGAATGGATTGCACTGAACAAAGATAAATGGGAAAGCTGGCTGGCGGAGGCGCGAAAAACCGCCAAATAGAGACGAAAGCTGTTGCTCGTGAAAGCTTATCTGCTTTGGATTTCAAGCCAGGCCATGCAATCATGGCTGGAGACAAGCGGCTTTGACTCGCTTCTCTAACGTAACACGCTTGATTCGTTCGATCGCCTAAGAGGTCTGACGAGGATAATGTCTCGCGATTATCTTGACCTGTTCCAACGCTTGCGTAGCTTCGATGTGCACGAACTCGAGTTGGGCTGTGATGACCTCCATGGTTGGCGAACCACTTCGGACCAACCGCTTTCAAGTGTTCAGGAATTGAAGTCGCTTATCTCCAGAGATGAGGTTGAGCGGGCTGAAAGGTTTCACTTTGAGCGCGACCGAACACGCTTTCTCGCTAGACGGGGACTTTTGAGGATCATTCTGGGTTACCAACTAGGAGTTGACCCGCACACCGTGCGGCTCCGCTATCCCGCCAGCGGCAAGCCCGAAGTGGCAGAAATATCGGACAAGGGAACGCTCTGTTTCAGTATGTCTCACTCCCATGGACTTGCTCTGTACGTTATCGGCTGGAACCGGAACGTAGGAATAGATGTTGAGAAGATCCGCCCACTGCATGAAGCTGAGCCGATCGCCCGACGTTTCTTTTCAACTTCTGAAGCCACTGCGATTCAAGAACTTCCTGAAAGCCAAAAAATGCTGGGATTTTTTAATTGCTGGACCCGCAAAGAAGCTTATCTCAAAGCGACTGGTGATGGCTTGTCCCGGCCGTTGGATGAAATAATCGTTTCACTGGTCCCCGGGGAAGCGGCTAAGCTAATGAGCGTTGCTGGTGACCAGAAAGAACCATCCAGATGGTCGCTCATCGACTTAACACCAGCCCCCGGCTACGTTGCGGCTGTCTGCGTGGAAGCTCCTGGGGATAATTCGTAATCTGGATCTGAAATTTCAGATAGTTATCGGACAGCCTTTAAATCCCGCTTTTCGAAAGGGGGAAGGTTTTAACGTGATTCTGAGAGCTTGTCCTTTTCAATAGGGGAGTAATAAAGCGGAGTTATTATGTTAGCGCCTATGGGGGCCCAGCGTGAGGGTCACCCCTGAGATGTTGGGGTGAGTATGAATGCGCTGTTGGGAGATAAAATGGGTGAACACGCTTCAATAGAGCACAACCAGGTTATGACCAAAATACTGGGTATTGGCGGCAGTCCTCGCAAAGGAGGCAACTCCGATGTGCTGCTGAAACATATATTGATGGGTGCTAAGAAGGGGAATGTTCCTACCGAGAGAGTCCAACTTCGAGACTATCACTACCAATCATGTATCGGCTGTGAGCGCTGCCGAAAGGATGGAATATGCAAAAGCATTCATGATGGAATGCACCTTCTTTATCCCAAAGTCAGAGAAGCGAGGGGACTTGTTCTTGTCTCACCCACACATAATTACAATATTACTGCATTGATGAAAGCTTTTATTGACCGCCTCTATTGTTTTTACATCTTCACCGACGACCGTCCACGCAATTGGTCGAGCCGCCTGGGAAATCAGGGTCGTAAAGCTTTGTTGGCAGCAGTGTGTGAACAGCCCGACCCCAAAGATATGGGTTTTACCTTGGAGGCAATGCGATTACCGTTTGAGGCTTTGGGATATGTTGTTCAGAGCGAACTGCCTGTCTTTGGCATATTTGATAAGGCAAAGGTCGCAGAGTATCCTGTGGTATTGGAAAAGGCGGAAAAGTTTGGAAGAGAACTCGCTCGCTCGCTCGGGGGGGAGTAAAGGATCCCCGACCAGAGGACGTGGTATTAATGGACATTGGGACGGGCTTTTCTAAAGCTGAATGTCTTGGGGGGTTTGAAGAGAATTCAGGAGTCAGAAGTCAGAATTAACACCAAGCAAGCAACCGTCCTCAAGGCAGACTTCTAACAATGGCCACACGTCCGCAGTAAAGTCTAACCAGAACACCTTTTTCTTAGTATCAGGTTCTTCAGTGAGGTCCAGTTCCGCTCCAGCCATTTCATTAGCTTCACACCATGTCGTAAATAGCGTAGAAACTCATCAGCATCAGGTCTAGTCTCGCAAAACTCCCCTCGGATCCAGTCGAGTATGTACGCATTGCCAGCGACAATCATCTGCGGCAGAATTTGTAACTCAAGTGTGGTTAAAGGTCCTAATGTTGCCGTCTCTTTGGCTGCTTTTTGATAAGAGTCCAAAAACAGTTCAACCCTGTCAACAAGCAGATCCCCATCAGAGTTGACCTCCCACGAAGTGCAAAAGTAGAAAATTGCGAGGCCAACATCAAAGCATCTTGTGTCCATCTTTGCCCAGTCGAAATCGAAGAGCCCTGATATCTTTCCTTTCGAGTATTTCAGATTTCCCGGATGAAAATCTCCATGGATGGCAAGATGTGGTAATCCATCGTAGACTTCTTTCGTGGGAAAGTACATGGCATTGTCAAGTACGCCAAAAAGAGAATCAGAATACTCTAGAAAATATGAATTAAACGGCGAATCGCCTACTTCTTGACCCTGTACTCGCCATTGCTTCCTCATGAGAGAAATCTGATCGATTATTCGTGGTTCTTCCCAACTGCTCACACCTTCCCACCCGTAAATCGCGTTGTGGTAATGAGCGAACACCTCGGCCGCAGTCTCGAGTTCTTCGACAGTGCAAAGAGGATCATCCCAAGTGAATTTGTCTTCTCCTGGTAGATAACTGAAAACGGCGACAAAGGATTCCTTTTTCCCTTCTTTCCGATTCTCGGCCACTTTCGCGTATGTTGTGCCGTGTTTTGTCGCGATTAATCTCGGAGAAAAACCGAAACCCCTTGAGAGTAATTCCTTCATTAGCGCATGCTCAAAGCATATCCTATTCTCATGAGTTCCGCTTCGGTACTGTCTCAGAAGATACTGAGTTTTGGTTCCATGTCTTTCCGCCTCGATATCATAACTGGCATTGATATAACCACGGTGATTCCGCTCCGCACTAATTACTTGACCAATATCATAATGCTTCGCGACTATCGTTTTCAGCTGGTCAAATATTTCCACATGTGGAGGTTTAGAAACACTCTGCCCGTGCATTAGTTACCCTTTTTACCATTATGTATTTCAATCTTAGCAAACCAACCTATCCCTTTGTCGAGCATTTTTCCTGGTCCACTCAGATACGGACATTCATCGCCGTGAAAGAAAGCAGAATGCTTGGTCCTCGGCTGCTTTCGGGAATAATTCTCCTGAACCAATCGCTCCCTGGAATCCATCTCCCCAATCCATAGCACAATCAAGGACTTAACATCGATTTAACGTTTTCTTAACAGAATCGTCATAATTACTAACTTTCTTCATCGGTTTGTTTCTGAGCTGCCTGTCTCCAAAAACTCGATTCGGCTAAGCTGTCATGCCAGTAGATTGGAGCAGAAGCGATGGCTGATCCAGCATCTGCTGCAAGCAGCAACAACTCGATATCAAACGAAAATGTCCTTACCTCGGTTTTCAAAAGTATTTGTCTCAAAAGCTTTGCATTAAAAGCCTTGAGACCACATTGGGTGTCCGTTATTTTCCCTATTTGGGGGAATAATTTTGAAAACACGAGGCTGCGCAAGCCGACCATTAAACGATCAAACTCAGTCAACCCCTGGACTTCTCCATTCTTACCCCAGGGACCGCGACAAATACTCCCCGCATCATAACGTGAAGCTATGGTAACCATCGTCTTATCGTTTTGTTTCTCCAGTAAGAGACCAATTTGATTCACAGGTGCTGCCATATCAGCATCTGTATAGATAACTATGTGAGATCTATCGTCACCTTCGGAAAAATCTTCCAATGCCTGCCACATGCCATACTGAATAGATCCTCCTTTTTGGCTGTCGTTTGTTGATTCTAGGCCTTTAACAATCGGTGACTGGCATTTGATGCCATCGTCGAGACAAATGACTTTTACATTTCTGTACCCCTCTGATCCAATTATTCCCTCAGCTATCTCCCCACTTTGGCATGGACAACCGTCATCGACAAGAACCATGTTAAAAGTAACAGGAGAGTCTTTGAGCAGCCAGTCCATTTGGTCAACTTTTCGCCGGACAAAGTCTTCTCCGTAGGGGTTATCACTGCTCTTTGAACGAATTCGGTTGTGCTCATTATACATAGCGAGCACCATGTTTTATATACATTTTGGAGAGTGCAAGCTTTGAAGCCAAAAGCATTGCATTTTTATACTTCTCTGGGGAAGAAGTTAGCCATCTGTCGAAATTCTGGAGAGCAGAAATGTCCGGGTAGCTATTCATCAAGTCAGTTGCTGCTTTAATAACCAGCCTATCTTGTCTATTATCGGTTAAGTCTATTTCGCCTGGAAGATTCTCAGAAAGCTCAGCTACAGTGATCTCCCATGAGGGATCAACAGCCACTTCTGAGTCGAACAGTGTCTTATCCTGCAAAATGACACCGTCTAGTAATGAAGGTAAAGTATTTGCTATCTTTTGAAATTCTTCAAGCTTCAAATCCAGAATAAAATCAATGAGTTCAAAAATTGATGAAGCATCATATTGGTCTGGTATCAAGTCCCGATATGTGTGAGCCGTAGCGGCAAATTGTTGGATCATCTCATAGTAGCTTCTTGTACTTTCAACGCTTCCTTCCAGAAGGTTAGGCAGTTGAAAAGTAATTGCTTCTTTTAATAAAAAAACAAGTTCTTTTGTCGATATATTCGACGCCCGCGGTTTTCGCCTGATCCTAGATTCAAAACTACAGATCTCAAGAAACATAACCACTGTCCTCTTTCGCTGATACTCATGGAGATAGCAAATCCACTTCCGGCGCATGCCAGTATAAGTTCTTAAACACTTGCATGTCAAACAGGCATGAAAGCTGGGTATCGGGTGTGAATGTCCCAGACCACGCTAAGGTTCAAGACAGAAAAGACAAGGTGTAAAAAGGTTAGCTTCTATGTAGCTGAGAGGGCGTCTATCCATGAAAACTTTGACAAACAAACTTCAACTTCACCCTCCAAAACACAAGCACAAAATGTTGGGGTGGAAAATTCCAGCTAAAGATTAAACATATCTTGCCAAGGCCTAAAATTGGCCAGGATTGAAGGTATGAGAGGGAGATGTGACTTTTCGGGTGATGAGATACGTAAGCGCACTTCGATCACTATCGAAGTTAATATTACATCCCTTAATACACACTTCTGCTCCCAGTGAATCTAGCACAAAATCCGGTAGTTGTATCTAAAGGAGGAAAAGTGTGGATTAAAGTGGAGACTGTCGAAAAATTCTAAAAGCTCGGATTTTTTCGCTTACTAGGTCTTGTAAGTAGTTGATTTTACTAGGTGCGGAAATAGCGAAAATGCACCGTCAGGACTTTTTCGACAGTCTCGTATGTCATCCACACTCCGGGTGGGCCAGTTTGGACTTCAGGTAATCGCGCTTACATTGAGCCCTTATTTACTCATCTTTTTAAGAAAAATGAGTATATTAGCTTGGCCCGATTACGGCGCCAATCTCAGCGCTCTCTGCGTTGATCGATTGCTCTCTTGCCAACCGGACACACCAGTTCGCATCTTCGGCAATAGCGGACCACCCTGCCTGCCTTTTCGCCTCCTTCAGCAGCAGTCCTTTCGCTTTTGGCCACATCCAATTCCATCTGTGCATTGCACAGATGGCGATCGTAGACGCCGTCCCTGCCCGGAAGGTCAGCGAGCCCCATTTGATCCTGCGAATACTTCTTGCTTGCGAAAGCGACTTGAGGGCACACTTTTCTGCACGGCATGTCGCACTCTTTGCAGGGATCGAACTCTAGAGGACCAGTGGAAGGCAGCTTTAAGTAAGTAAAAAGAGCTCGAAGCCTGACCTTTGGGCCGAAATCAGACGTCAGAAAGAGATTGTTTTTGCCGATGCACCCCAGCCCTGCCATCGCAGCGGCGTCCTTCAGGAAGACACCTCCCTGCTCGATGTAATAAGGAAGTTTTTTGGTCTCAACGCCTTTTTTTTCTTTAAGCCACTTTGACAGGCCGTCGTTTATGGAGATCAACATTTGGTTTCCGGGAGTCCCGCCGCGGCAGCCCTCCATCCACCAGTCCAATTCCGGCTTGTAACTGGGATGTGGAACTGCAAGCACAATTATGGAGCGGGCACGCTGAGGCCATGCGAACTCGCCCGGTGCAATCCCCTTGGACTCTCTGGTCCCTATTCCTCTGAAGCTGTCAAGCTTGCTGTAGATGACATGAGACTGAGACCGCCTGAGCTCTGAAACATCTGCAATCCCCGCCAGGCACGCCCCCAATTCCTTTGCTTTTTCAACTATTTCGTCTGTAAATTCCTTATGCTCGGTTCTTTCCATTTGATCAACTCTCGTCCACCTGCAAATGCTTTTTGTTATTTCACTCCTGCCGAGCTCGCACCCTGAAATGAAAAGAAGGGAGAAAGCAAGCGAATCACTCCTCGAAGTATACCCAGCATTCGTACGTTGTGTCACCATATCCCATTGCCTTGTCAATATCCACCTTCACCTCTCCCCATCTGACCCATGAAAAGAGTCTATCCCACAAAATAGCAGAACAGTATC
>CAMYLW010000020.1 GCA_947259475.1 Thermodesulfobacteriota bacterium | reverse complement strand
TGAAATATCCGGGCTAGAGTTTGAGATCGCCATCAGCAACCTGTTGAACCTGGTCGCAGTCCAGCAAGGTTACCTGGTCTCTATCAACCGCCACGACACCGTGCTGCTGGAGTTTCTTAAAGGTCCGGGAGAGGGTTTCGCTGATTGTCCCCAGCCTCGCCGCCAGGGCGCTTTTGGTGGTTTCAAGCTGGACGCTGACACCGTCAGTTACTTCCCCATGTTCATCCCGGGCTCGTGTAAGCAGGTGACGGCAAAGCCGAGCGGTAACTTCTCGGAGGGAGAGATCTTCAATTTTCTGGTTCAGGGATTGCAGGAGGGACGCCATGGTGGCGATCATATTGAGGGCCAGCTGTGGGCTACGTTGGATGAGCGTGCGGAAGTCCTTGGCGTCAAAGTAAACAATTTGGCATGGGCTCATGCATTCCGCGAAGACAGGGTAGGTGAGTCCGGAGAAGGCGGCTGCCTCGGCAAATGTTTGCCGGTTGCGTACCACTCGTAGAATGTATTCTTTTCCATCGGCAGAGACCTTATAAAGTTTGATCTTCCCCTGGAGCAGCACATAGAATCCAGTTGCTCGATCACCGGCAGCAAAAAGAATTTCGCCGTCGTCAATCTGACGCATCCGAGCAATTCCTAACAGAGCAGCCAGATCGTCAGCTTCCAGGCGAGAAAACAAGTCGGCCTTCTTGAGTTCTTCAATGAGCTGATCTTTATCCATATCTTGATCCCCTAGCAATTTCCTGTTCTTAGTTCAGTGAAAGACGTTTTGAAACTGAAGCGAGTGGTCTGAAACTCGAAATCCGAAGCACGAAATCCGAAACAAATTCAAATGACCGAAACACAAAATTCAAAACAAGGAAAGGACTTGAGGAATGTAGGAGTTGGAATACCCAATTCCTGAATCTTTATCGTTTTGAACATTTGATATTTGCAACTGGGGCCCCGCCCGTAGGGTGGGGACTCCGAAGGAGCAATTTTGGATTTGTTTCGTATTTAGATATTCGATATTCGGATTTTATAAGTTGATTCTCAGCTTTGAGTAAGCCATGCTGTTCACTTTTGCCGGCGTATCAGTACCGGAGTACCCACACCGCAGCCGGTAACCTTATGGGCGCTGCCATTACGGACCGACACCTCCAAGAGACCACTGCTGCCAATCAAGGCAAAAGGGCGTAAAGGAGGAGCCTCTTCATACGTACCGGGGCCGGTGAGTACCTGCTCGGTAGCAAGACTGACCTGTAAATCCTGCAATCGTCTCTTGGTCTCCGCATAAGGGATTTCAATATTAGAGATGAGGTTGCCGAAACTATCTACATGAATGATTTCTCCCTGTAGTTTGTCCTGATCCCTCAAGATCAGTCTGCCGGGGGAATGCATCCGGTAATGGCTGGCTGGCCCTAGTTTCTCCAGAGGTAGGCCGAGAGACAGGTGTCCGGCTGCTGGGGCGAAGATGTCACGGCCATGAAATGTGGCACTAACCTGCGGCAGTTGATAATCAGGGTTTTCCAGCACCACAACCTGATGAGGTGGATCAACAGCAAAAACCCAGTCAAATAGACCGTTGTCAGGACCAACAAAAAGGTACCGCTCGGTTGCAGCGGCCAAACCCTGGCGCTCCCCACCAACCCCAGGATCTACAACTGCCAGGTGTAGCGTCCCTTCTGGGAAATATTTGCAGGCTGAGGCCAGGATAAAGCCTGCCGCCCTGATGTTTTGCGGGCTTATCTCGTGGGTGATGTCCACTATGTTGAGTGACGGGTTAATGCTTAACAGCACCCCTTTGACTGCGGCCACGTAGTGGTCGCGGCTGCCAAAGTCTGTGAGTAGGGTCACGATTCCGTTCATGCAAGGCCACTCGGCTGAAGTACGCGACAGGTCCACATTCCCCAAATCTTATCTGGACGATGATTTGAGAAACCGCGCTATAATTTCAAGCGCTCTGTCAATATCCGCTGTGCTCACATCCATATGAGTTACGGCGCGAACAGTGGTGGGGCCGAAGGGAATCATGAGAACTCCCTCTGTAGACAGTTTATCTACAAAACTGTCTGCATCCAATCCGGTGCCAGCCACATCAAAGATGACAATGTTGGTCACCACTTGTTCGGGCTCAACCTGAATTCCATCCATTTGGGCAAGTTCGAAGGCAAGTCTCCTGGCGTTTTCATGATCTTCCTGCAACCGCTCCACATGATGGTCAAGTGCGTAGAGACAAGCCGCAGCCAGGATGCCAACCTGGCGCATACCGCCTCCAAACATTTTGCGGAAGCGCCGGGCTTCAGCGATGAAGTCCGCGGAACCGCAAAGTACCGAACCCACGGGTGCCCCCAGGCCTTTCGAGAAACAGATGGAAACGGAGTCCACCCCCCTGGACAACTCTTGTACCGTGGTTCCAGCAGCTAGAGCAGCATTAAAGAGCCGAGCTCCATCCAGGTGAACTTTCATGTTTTGGTCAGAGACTAGTTTTGTTATGGAGGTCGTTCTCTCTACCGTATAGATAGTCCCGCCGCCCCTGTTGTGAGTATTTTCCAAGCAAATAAGTCGCGATGGAGGTTGATGGATGTCCTGAGGTCTGATGGCGGCCGCTATGGCTTCGGGCGACAAGATGCCATTGTCTCCTTGCAGGCATTGAAACTGGCCACCGGCGATTACCGCCGTGGCTGCACACTCATAGTAATAGATGTGTGCATCCTGATCGATTAAAATTTCATCGCCTGGTTGAATATGGGTCTTGATGGCTACCTGGTTGGCCATAGTACCCGAGGGCACGAAAAGCCCGGCTCCTTTGCCCAACAGGGATGCCATCTTATCCTGGAGAAGGTTGACGGTGGGGTCCTCAGCCAAAACATCGTCACCTACCTCGGCTGTGGCTATGGCCTCTCGCATGGCTTGGCCAGGCTTGGTTACCGTGTCGCTGCGGAGATCAATCATTTGTCATCCCTCACTTTTTTTCTCGGCCCCTTTTAGTAGCATAGGGGCAAGGCCCAGTCAATCAACTGAAAAGCCCATGTCCCTGGTCCGTTGTTTTTACCCACTTTTTACCCGGTAAAAAATGGGTAAATTTTTTCAGCCAGCTTTTTCTTGACATAGAGGGCGATTTCAACTTTTATGAACTCAGCCACCGGAGTTCGTGGGATCGCCAACGGCAGCTATAAACCCGAGGTGACTGTCAGAGCCGTCTGAACATTGTCAATCTGATTGAGGAGAGAGAGGTGTGCCATGGCTTACGAAGATATCCTGTTTGAAGTGGAAGGGGGAATTGCCACAATAACCTTCAACCGGCCCGAGGTGCTGAATGCCCTAAAAATGGGCACTCTCACCGAAGTAGGTGAGGCCGTAAAGACAATTGCAGACGATGAGGAGGTCAGGGCGCTTATCTTGACGGGCGCGGGCGACAGGGCCTTTGTGGCTGGTGCTGACATAAAGGAGTTACAGAAGCTGAATCCTATCTCTGCCAAACACTTTGCCGTTAAGGGGCAGGAGGCTCTCTTTGCCCTGGAAAGTCTGAGCATTCCCGTGATCGCTTGTGTGAACGGGTTCGCACTTGGCGGTGGCTGCGAGATCGCACTGGCATGTGATTTTATCTACGCTTCGGAAACGGCACAGCTTGGCCAGCCAGAAATTAATCTGGGCATTATTCCTGGTTTTGGCGGCACCCAGCGTCTGCTTCGTTTGGTGGGGCGGGCCCTGGCCAAAGAACTTTGCCTGACCGGAGTCATGATCAGTGCTCAGGAAGCGAAAGACATAGGATTGGTGAACAAGGTGTTTCCTCCCGAAACACTCATGGAGGAGACCAGGAAGGTTGCATCTCTCATAGCTGCCAAGGGCAGGGTGGCGACTCAGGCAGTCAAGCACGTTATCGACCAGGGAATGAACCTGGACTTGCTTAATGCCTGCGCCCTAGAGATGGAAGCTTTTGCACTCTGTTTCGCCAGTGAGGATGCTGGCGAAGGCTTTGGGGCCTTCCTGGAGAAAAGGAAACCTAACTTCACCGGCTCACTGAAGGGATAGAGCAGCTGATGAAGCTCTCTGAGGCTCTGTGTTCTCTGTGAGAGATTAACCGATGGGAGAGAAGGTGGACAACCAGTCACAGGCGGTCATTGGTGTTGACATAGGTGGTACCAATATCAAGATAGCCCTGGTCGAACCACGTCGGCAGGAGGTCCTGGAGACTGTGCGATTAAAGACCTTGGTTGACAGAGGGCCTGATGCAGTCCTTGCTGACCTGAGCGCTAACCTAACCGAGTTGAGCCGCCAAGCTGAAAAGAACGGTTTTGTCCTGAGAGGCGTGGGGGTGGGATGTGCTGGACTTATCGATTTGGCCAGTGGGATAGTGATCACCTCCCCCAATCTTCTTGGATGGGAGAATTTCCAGTTGGGCAAGAGGTTGAGCGAGGAGCTCAGAATCCCGGTTTTCATTGAAAACGATGTGAACTGTATTTGCTATGGCGAATACTGGTTAGGTGCAGCCCGCGACCTGGGGGATTTTCTTTGCGTCGCCCCGGGAACCGGAGTTGGTGGATGTCTGTTCATCGATGGTAAGGTCTGGGAAAGGCATGGCTATTCTGCTGGCGAAGTTGGCCATATTACTATTCAACCTGATGGAGAAAAATGTCGCTGCGGTAACTACGGCTGCTTGGAAACCCTGGCATCGGCCTCCTGGCTAGTTTGGCGAGCCAAAGAGCGGCTGGATAAAGGAGTAAAGAGCAGCCTCAAGCATACGTTGGACAGTTCAGGGGGACTGGATGCTGAATCCATATACAGTGCGGCTGTGGCCGGAGACAAATTGGCCCAGGAGCTCTTTCACTTGGTTGGTACCAGTTTAGCCATTGCCATCGCCAACGTGGCACATCTGCTCGGCATTCGGTCCTTTCTTATCGGCGGTGGCCTTTCGAACGGGTGGAAGGCGTTCATCGGTCCTTTGCGCGAAGAGTTAGGGCGGCGGCTGACATTTGTTCCACCGGCTGAGGTAAGGGTGGTAAGAGCTCAACTGGGCGATGATGCCGGGCCTTTGGGTGGTGCCTACCTGGCAGGCAGTAGAACGGGTTTGATAGCATCATCGGAGTAGGTCTGCGTAGTCGGGCAGGGCGGCATAAAGAAGTGACCCCAAGTAATCTTCACTTTCGATTTTCTATTCGGGTCTTCCTGTTTCCCTGCGCTGGTATTATCCAGATCAGGTTATGAGGGTTGCCGCTTTCTTGCAGCTCTCAGTCTCAGGGCTTTAGTGCCACCCTTTCGACACCCCTAACAGATGACCTTCAGCGAGAATCTCTAGTGAGATTTCTTGGGGTCGTATTTACTATATCCGATCCATTCGACCGGGGCAATCATATAAGTTTCACAGGGGGTCTGTTCGAATGCCCTTGACACTCTTAGACAAAACTGTTACACAAACTAAACTTGATCTGGAGCTAGGAGTCAAGGAATTTCAAGGACTTACTCCTCTTCATTGGTTGGCAATCTTGACCAGCTTTCACGATCTCGTAGGTCACCATATTTTTTCAGTACGTAAAACGAGGCAAATTTGGGGTTGCCGAGATATGCTACCAGATTGTCTTTGATTCTCTGGCACAGTCTTGTGAGCACGTCTTTGCTTTCCCTTTCATCCACGAAAAGTTTCACTTTTTCCTGGGTGAAAACCAAAGAGTTGCCATGGGCGGCGACCAGATCTTGGTAAGCTTGTTCGCCATCGTCCAGGGTAGAGAAGTATTCGGGCAAAACAGTGACTTCCACTTTGGCTAAGAGCGAGACCAGCCATCTGTCGCCAGCCATGAGACGAGATTCGTCCCAGATTTCTAGAATCAAACCGTTTGGCAGTGTGATTTTCTCTATCAGTCTTTCGGACATATCCAACGTTCTCAACAATTTCGTGGTCTCGCGACAGCAATTGAAGCTCCCTGCAGCAAGCTGCAGTCCCGCTGAAGCGGGATTCGAAATGTAAGGTACTTAGATCATTTTATTGTAGTTCACTCGCTCACCCAAGTCCGCTCTTGCGGACTGGGGGTTGCGCTCGCTAGAGCATTTTCATGAAATATCCGGGCTAGTAAAGATGTGGTGATTCCTACATCTGGGGAATTTATCGCAGAAATAGGAAAGCGGCAAGGAGAAAGCGGCAACTAAGCGTTCAGTAATCAGCGGTCAGCTTTCAGTAAATACCAAGCCTGGCCATATCCGTAGTCGCAGTCACGCCAGGGCGTGAATTCATGAAATATCCGGGCTAGGCAATCAAGTGGGTCCGAAGGTGTATAGGTTACCATGGTTGGGGATTTCACAGAAGAGAAAGTCATCAATGTAACCTGGCACGGCCGCGGCGGTCAGGGTGCTGTAACCGCTGCAATGATACTTGCCGAGGCTGCTTATCTTGATGGTTACCAAGGAGTCACTGCAGCGCCATTTTTTGGTGTTGAGCGACGGGGAGCTCCCATTACTGCTACAACCAGGTTTTCAAGAAAGCCTATTCGCACTCTGAGTCCAACGGCTCAAGCTGATGTGGTGGTTGTACTGGATGAAAGACTTTTACAGACGGTTGACGTGCTGGGCGGCCTGAAACCGGATGGGCTCCTTATCTTAAATTCCAGCAGTGGGCCCGAAAAATTCTGCACTGACATGGACATTGCGGTGGCAACCTCCGATGCCAACTCTATTGCCAAGGAGGTCGGTCTGGTGGTTGCTGGAACGGTACTGATCAATACTTCTTTACTTGGAGCTTTTTCCAAGGCCAGTTGCTTGGTTCAGATGGAAAGTCTGGAAAAAGCCATCGGCGAGAATTTCAGCAAGCAGGCGGCAAAGGTTAACATTGAAGGAGCCCGGCTCACCTACGAAGCGACGAGGATCAACCGCGACTGGCAACTGTCGTAGGCAGTTTTAGTCATGGTGGTGGAATTTACCCCGACCAGATTCTTTTCGTGGACCGCTGGTGTTATAATACCAAGAATCCTTTCGAGGTTGCTGCTAGCTCGTACAGCTCTCGAAGTAACTAGGAAAAGTTAGGTAAGGTAGGGAAGTCCTCTATGGCCTCTAAAAAGGACCAGTTCATTTCTGCTTGCGCCACGCTGGCGAAAGGAGAGGCAGGCAACACAGGCGAGTGGAGGGCCAAGCGTCCGATAATTGACCTAAGCAAATGTACTCCTTGTAAGAAGCAAAAAGACACCTGTTATTTGTGCTGGCTCTATTGTCCGGATGGCACGGTGAAAAGAGGAATACCCCTTGAGATAGATCTTCAATATTGTAAAGGTTGCGGGGTTTGCGCCCAGGTGTGCCCGACCAAGGCAATCCGGATGGAGGTCGAGGAGAAATTTGTGCTCAGTGAATGTGTCATCCAGGAAGAAGTTGAGTAGGGAACAGATATGAGCAAAGTTCAAATTATCAATGGTAATGAGACAGCTGCAATGGGGGCCAAGCTTTGCCGGGTACAGGTCATTGCTGCCTACCCCATAACCCCACAGTCCAAAATTCCAGAGACCCTGATCAAGTATGTGGAGTCAGGAGAATTGGAAGCAGAGTTTATTCGGGTTGAAAGCGAGCATAGTGCTTTGACCGTGTGTATTTCCGCCTCAACTGTAGGAGCGCGAGTCTTCACTGCTACGGCGGCGAATGGCCTGGCCTATATGCATGAGCAACTGCATTGGGCCGCAGGAGCAAGGTTGCCAATTGTCATGGCTCTTGCTAACCGAGGACTTGGCGCGCCTTGGACAATTTTCAATGACATGCAGGACTCCATCTCCCAACGCGACACCGGCTGGATGCAGGTCTACTGTCGGGATAATCAAGAGATTATGGACAGCATTATCATGGCATATAAGATCTGCGAGCAGCTCCACGTCCCCATGATGGTCTGCTTCGACGGGTACGTGCTGTCACATACAGTCATGCCGGTCGAGATCCCGGACCAGAAGCAAGTGGATGCATTCTTGCCGCCATACGTGCCCCACTTGCAGGTGGACGGGCCGGATCCCATAAATATCAACCCCGTAATGCTGGCGGAGTCGCGGGCTAATGCCCAGGGTGTGTCTTGTCCCAGTTACATGGGGTTTCGCATGCGTCTGCAAGAAACCCTCGAGTCCGCAGGGGATGTCATCCTTAACGTGGGCCGTGAGTTTGGGGATGTTTTCGGCCGAAGCTATGAATGTTTACTGTGGAAATATCGGACTGAAGGGGCAGATACTATTCTGCTCACCATGGGTTCCCTCGCCAACGAGGCTTCCCTTGCTGTTGATGCGCTCAGGGAGAAGGGCTGGAAGGCTGGAGTGTTGGCCCTGCGAGTTTTCCGGCCTTTCCCGGCGGCGACACTTCGCCAAGCGCTGTCAGATGCGAAACACGTAGTGATTTTTGACAAGAATATTAGTTACGGCAACGAAGGCGCCACTTGCACCGAGACCAAGGCGGCTCTTTTCGAAGGCGGGCTGCGACCCACGATCACGAATTACATTGTGGGCCTGGGCGGCAAGAGTATCATCGCTGCTGACCTGGAAGCTGCCACCATAAAATCCGTGGAGCAGAAAGGTCAAGTTAGCACCCCTCAGTGGATAGGAGTAGCAGTCTAGTCGTATGGCGCATAGCGCATAGCGTTAGTACACATTAATAGGCGTGAGATCATGACAACCAAGGTGATGCAACTTCCAGAGGAAGAATACATGCTGCCCGGAACCAGGGCATGTTCTGGATGTGGTTTGTCCCTGGCTTATCGTCACATTCTAAAGGCTTTGGGTGAAAAGACCATTCTGACCATACCGGCTTGCTGCCTGACCGTGCTCCATGGACTCTATCCGTCCACCTCAGTCCGGCTTACCAACATCAACACCGCCTTCGCCACTACTGCGGCTTCGGCTACCGGCATCGCCGCTGGTCTGAAAGCGCTGGGAAAGACCGATTACACTGTGGTGGGAATAGCCGGTGACGGCGGCACTTTCGACATCGGTATTCAGGCTCTTAGCGCTGCTGCGGAAAGAAATACCGACTTTCTCTACATCTGTTACGATAATGAAGGCTATATGAACACGGGCACTCAGCGGTCAAGCGCCACACCTATGGGTGCATTCACCACCACTACTCCGGGAACTAAGCTTGAGCACAAAAAGGACATCCTGGCCATCATGGAAGCCCACGGAATCCCCTACATGGCTTCAGCCTCGCCAGCATATCCACAGGATTTGTATGACAAGGTTGCGAAAGCCAAGAACATCCAAGGTACCCGCTTCATGCATATAAACATTCCCTGCCCTCCTGGGTGGGGGTATCCTACCGATGATTTGGTCAAACTGGGAAAATTGGCGGTGGACACTGCTATGTGGGTCCTTCTCGAGATTGAAAACGGTGTTTTGCGCCTAACTGGACGCAGCCGCAGCATGGCCCGTAGCGGCAAGAAAAAACCGGTTAGCCAATACCTGAAACTACAGGGACGTTTTAAGCACATCACCCCTGAGCAAATAGATTATCTGCAAGACTGGATTGACAAACGTTGGCAGCGGTTTCTGCAACGACATGAACTTTCCGGAACCGCATAGCGCAGAGCGTTGAGCTTGAGAAGACAAGAGTCAGAAGAGTGGCCATTCTGCCCGTCTTCCCTGATAAAGCCATTCGCGCCATGATCAAAGTTCGAGCAATATCCTCATCTTCTTTCCTCAGACGATTCATCGTTTTTTGTGACCTCAATCGGCGGCAACGAGAACTGGAACTCCTGGGGCAATCTGATCCGAAGATCCTGAGTCATTGGCATGAAGCGCTTGACTCGCTGACATCCTGTTATCAGCAAGCCCGGGAGCGTGAGTTCTTGATAAAGGGGCTGTCTGATCCCTATTTTCCTTTAAGCAAGCTGCGAAAACTTAACGTTGAAGAGTTCAGCAGAGAGCCCGGTTTTGCTGCTTTTTCCGAGGAGAGCTTGGCAAAGATCTCGGCGGAGCATTTGTTGAACTGGGTGAAAATATTTCTCTCAATTCGGCAAGATCTGAAAAATCTCAACAATCATGGTGAGCTATCCACCATGAGGCTGCTAGACTCTCCGCAGGAACCTCTACCTGAAATGATCTGGTGTGAATACTGTGGGGGGTGCTGTGAGATACGAGGGGGGTTTCCTGCATTCAGAGGAAGTTCTAGACCTCCCAGCCTCTGGTACGTATATTTTCGGGGTGACGGCTGCGAATATCAGCGTTTCTGTCCTTTTCTCTTCGAATACTTCGCTACCGCCAAGTTTTTCTGCGCCATTTATAAGATCAAGCCGAAATGCTGCTGGGAGTTCGACCGCGAGGAGTGCGAATTTTTGCAAAAAGACGTGGCCCGGGAAAGAGCAGAACGTTTTCGAGCTACCGGGGAGTGACGGCTGAGTTCGTCTTTGGCGATGCGGCCTGACGTTTCTTTCTTGCTTTGCGTTTTCGTCGTCGCTCCTCCCAATCCCAATAGAGATGCGGGTAGGCGACCTTCCACGGTTTCAGAGTCCAAAACCACTGATCTGGATATTCCCTGACCATCTCTTCCACCGCATTCATCATAATTTGGGTGTTGGTCTGTAGATCGCTCCGCAAGTCGCCCGTCCTTATCGTTTCCAGAGGTGGCTTCACATGAATGGTCAGCTGGCCGTCAGGATCACGGACACAAAACATTGGTAAAACCGTACTTTTGCATCGCATAGCCAGCAGGGCAGCGGCAGGGGTTGCAGTTGCCTCATGGCCGAAGAAGGTAACTTCAATCCCTTGTTTGCGTCTGCTTTGGTCTATCAGCAAGGCAACTGTTTCCCCTCTGCGAAGGGCTTGCATTATGTTCGGCAACCCGCCTTTCTTATCGATGACAGTATTGCCAAAACGGGACCGCAAATGATCCAATAACCGATTCGCCCAAGCCTGCTTCATCCTGGTGGCAACCACAGAGAAAGGCTTTTCGAAGTTATGCATATAATGCTGGGCAACTTCCCAGTTTCCTAAGTGCCCTGTAACGATCAGTATACCCTTGTTAGCCTTCAGAGCAGTTATGAGAGTTTCCTCACCAATCACTCTATATCTACTTGCGAGTGAATCCCAAGACATGAATGCGGATTGACACACTTCAACAAAGGTGATCCCGAAGTTCTTAAAAACACGTCTGGCGAGTTTCTTAATCTGATCGTCGCTCCACTCAGCATAACAGAAACGCAGATTGCGAAGGACGAGCCGCCTTTGATTTACAGCCAGCACGTACAGCAGAATGCCGAAGAGCTTGCCAATGTTGATGGTGAGTTTTCGCTTCATATCTGAAATATGGACCTTCAAAAATGCAAACTTCGTGTATGTGGTGCTGCTATTTCAGCAGAAACATAGGCTATTAAGGCAACGTAGGCTACTCAAACTTAGTGTATTTGTCAACAGTTAAGCACGGTCGTCTCGCCACAGGCGGGACTCTGGCGCGAACATAGCGCTTTTGGCCGGTGGAGGTTTGCAACGTTAGGGTATATTCAACCCTCTTGAGCTTCTATCTGGGCGACATTTTTTTCCCGTAGTCAGTATCCCTTTATCCTCCTGAACGTTACCTTCTCCGCAGTATAATATCTATTTAAAAAAGGAGAAGGGCATCCAGTCTATCCAAGACCAGATGCCCATTATGAGTTTGTTGGTAGCTTTTTCTGATCCGAATTAGAGTTTTTGAACGTTCTTGGCCACAGGCCCCCTGTCGCCCTCTTCCACCTCAAAGGTCACCTGCTCGCCTTCTGCGAGAGATTTGTAGCCAGACATATTGATAGAAGAGTAGTGAACGAATATGTCTTCACCATTTTCCTGTTGGATAAATCCAAAGCCTTTCCTGTCATTAAACCACTTTACCATACCGTTTGCCAAAACGTTGACCTCCTTTTTCAAGATTAACCCATAAGGCCCCAGGCTTCAGGTCGCCGCTTTGGCCAAGGAAACAATCCTTTGAAGCGAGATCGACCCACTTTGAGAAACCGGCGATTATCAACGCGAATTTAATACATGGCTTTGGGAAAAATCAAGTGAAAAAAGTCAAAGAATTCCATGGGCATGAGGGTGGAGAGTAAACCCTAATGTTGCATACCCAAACCGGCAAAAATTGCTGCGCTCGCTTGATAGTCCCGCCCGTGGCAGGACGAGCGTGCTCGCACCTGATGCTGGGGGTTACCCATCAATCAGCCGACTGGGCAGCGGCTGATTCCCCTTCATACA
>CAMYLW010000019.1 GCA_947259475.1 Thermodesulfobacteriota bacterium | reverse complement strand
TTTATGATGTTTATTGCAAGGACTGTACTAGTGACAGATTAGTAAAAGCTATAGGGGAGATAGAGGGTGAAAAAGAGAAAATGAAGTGAGAGCCATGCGGGATTGGAGCAATAAAAAAGCGGAGTCAATGACCCCGCTTTTTCTTAGTTCAAACCAAGATATTGTAGTTTGTTCTCAAGAGCAAAAGTGTGGATTAAAGTATGTAATATTCAGTCAGGCCACCACGTCAATGGAACTGTTAGCCCCGTCCGACTGCAGCGAGTGGTTCGACGAAATTAGTGGCCGTGTTTTTCATCAACTCGTCTCTCGGAAGCGCTAGTTTCTACCCCTGCTCATATCCGGCATCTCATCCATCATGCTGCCCGTTTTAAAACCCTCGGCCTTGCCGGGAACGTAGAACGGCTTCCGGGGTGGATTTCCTTTGTCAATTCTCGTGGTTCTATGAACCTCAACAGAAAGTGTTCCGCCCCACTGACCTCGTTCAATCGTAACGCTCTCAAGCGGATATTTGCCGCCTAGTAATTCCATTTCATCCATATCGTCGTCATCTTGCATACCGAAGACAGCTTCTGATTTTTCTGCGAATTTTCGAAATCTCTCTGCCAACTCGCTGTCCTCCTTTGCAGCCCAGATTCCTTTGAGTTCACCGCTGCTCATCGTAACAATGTATAATGTGGCACGATGACCAAGAATGGTCCTCGTTTTATTGGTACGTTTCACCGTGGGTTTGGGTCTTGCGCTCCCCCCGCCTAAAAAGCCTGGCAATGACCTCTGGGCCGCCGCTTTTTCCTCATCGGTCATCCCTTCAAACATTGCGTTCAAATCAGGCATGTTTTTTTGCATTCGGCTCCTGGCATCTGTTGCGCCCCGCCTCATCTTCTTCATCTCAGCGACGGATGTCTTGATGACCTTTTTTTCTGCCCAAATAATCTGATTCATTGTTTGTTCACGTTCTTTATAAACCATGGTCATTTTGCCTTCAGGTGACACGGTTTCAACCGCAAAATCGCCCTTTGCATCGGCAAAAAAAGTCGTTTTGTCAATTTCCAGCGTCTCTCCCGATTCTTTGGCAATCTTCATATACGCTTCAGGGGTGACGGTCACCAGGAAGGCTTCCGGATCGTCCTGATCTGCATTTCTGTCGACTATTTCGCCTACAAGGGTCTGTGGAACCTGAAATTCTTCAGACGTAACCGTAAGCTGTGCATGCCCGGATGAGGTCACGGCACATGTAAGCATCAGGATGATGACTGCTGAACACAGATTCGATCTACTCATGCTTGTCCTCCTTAACGTTTCAAGTAAAGGAACACCTTTGCACTTCATCTTTCAAACGAAGACGGATTGTCGGAACTGATACTGATAAGAACTCCCTTTCGATGGCGGGGAGTGTAGGACGAAAGAGTCTTGTGTGTCAAGTCCCATGAACGGCAACATATGGTGATTGGGTGTTATCTGGTTGCCTCAAGAACCAGGATGCCTGGTGACCGCCAGAGTTGATATTTCATCCCTTAATCTACACTCGGTTGGGATCTACTCTGGTACAAGATGTTGAGAGTTATAAGGGCAGGGGCACAGGAATACTAGAGTGAGGGTCAGTTAAGATTTTAGAAATCAGATTGTATATTTCAGTTCTTGAATCCGAAACTGGGAACCCGCCCGAAGGGTGGGAGTCCGTAGGACAAATCCCCAATCCCAAAACGTCTCTAAAATGGTTTGTTACGCTCATGCCGTGGTCAACGAGGGAGAAGGTGAGGTGAGGGCAAAAAAATTCCCCACTCTCGAGTGTTACGAGAGCGGGGAAGTAAGAGACGGCATGAAGAAAAAGTGAGCTTGTGACTCGAAACCATGCCGCTAAGTGGTAAGATAACTCTGTACTGTGGTGGGCCGTGAAGGAATCGAACCTTCAACCTACTGATTAAGAGTCAGTTGCTCTGCCTGGTTGAGCTAACGGCCCGATTGAGCTCGTGCTTGACAATTCTGGGTGGACAAAAAAAGTGGCGCGCCCGGCAGGATTCGAACCTGCGACCTGCGGATTCGAAGTCCGACGCTCTATCCGGGCTGAGCTACGGGCGCGCAAAGAAAGAACAGGTTTGCTTATAGGAAATCGGTTCCTAATTGTCAAGGTTTTATCGCAAAGCGCCTAGCGTTTCGAGCGGGAAAGGCAACTGCGTCCTCACATTTGATATCCCTTTTCGCATACTGCCCCTGCTTTCCTTTTGCCGTTCACCGCTTACTGCGCGAAGCGCCCTGAGCCTGCCTGTCCTGAGCCTGTCGAATGGGTCGAAGGGCTCACCGCTCACCGCTCACCATTACGTCTTGCTTGACTGGGGTAGCCTCTTTTGTTAGGTTTTTTCACGCGACTGCTATAAAAAAAAGGAAAAAGTTTCTTGATTATACCGCTTGGAGAAACTGGGAGGGCCCCATGAAACTACAGGGAAAGAAAATAATCGTTCTCGTAGAGGACCTCTACCAAGAGATGGAAGCATGGTATCCTTTGCTGAGAATGCGGGAAGAAGGTGCTGAGGTTACCACTGTTGGTACGGAGGCGGGTGTGACTTACAAGAGCAAGGGAGGGTACCCGATTACGTCGGATGTAGCTTCCCGTGATACTGATGTCAACGAATACGACGGGATTATCATCCCTGGCGGATATGCTCCCGACCTTATGCGTAGACATCCGGCCACAGTGCAGTTGGTCAAAGACGGTTTTGAGCAAGGAAAAGTGGTGGCTGCCATCTGTCATGCGGGCTGGATGCTAACTTCTGCAGACATTGTCAGAGGTCGGAAGGTCACCGGATTTTTTGCTATTCGGGATGACCTGGTTCATGCTGGCGCTGAATATGAGGATGCAGAGGTGGTTGTAGATGGTACTTTGATCACCTCCAGAAAGCCCGACGACCTGCCGGCTTTCTGCCGAGAGATTATCAAGGCACTTTCTTAGAGTGTCGGTTGTCCGTAGTCAGTCGTCCGTTGTCCGAACAGGTATTGGCTGCGAGGCACGGGTTATGCATAAAAGATCTAATTTCAACAACAGTTTAGAGATTGACAGGTGTGGGTAGGATAGTTATGCAAGCGGGACATTATTTCCACGTGCTGACCGGCTCCTGTGGTCGGTGGTTTTTGCAGAAGTTTTACCGGCTGGTAGACATCCTTGGTTTTTTTGTGGTGTGCCTCAAAACGACCTTGCGCTATAGACACACCGGCCAGAGGCTTATGGCTCGCACCTTTATCCAGCAAATATATTTTACTGGAGTTCAGTCGTTAGAGCTTATCTGTCTCATAGCGCTCCTGGTGGGCGGGTTGGTAGTTATCCAGGGTATTTCCCAACTGACCAGGGTGGGTAGCAGGAATGTTTTGGCATCCTTGCTGACTGTGGTGATTATCCGGGAAGTGGGGCCATTGCTTACTGCGGTGGTGGTCACCCTAAGATCAGGCTCAGCCATCGCAATTGAAATGGGATACATGACCGTACTCAGGGAAATTGAAAGCCTTGAGATGCAGGGCATCGACCCACTACATTTTCTCACCTTACCCCGCCTCGTGGGGGTTACCGTAGCGGTGATTTGCCTAATCGTCTTTTTTAACATAGTGAGCATCTTTGGTGGATTCGTCGTAGCCTGGACTTTGGTTGACGTTCCATTTTGGGCGCTTTTCAGTGATCTCGCCCGTGAGGTCAACGGCATTGACATCATTGTCGGCTCAGTGAAAGCGTTTGTGTTCGGCTTAACCATCGCTTTGGTTTGCATGTATCATGGATTCAGGACGGGGGAGGCGATTACTAACATTCCGCCGCAGGTGTCTCGAGCCCTGGTGGACTGCTTCATGTTGTGTATATTTTTCAACGTACTGATTTCGGCCCTGTTCTACCTCTGATCGGGGGAATGGGGTATTATGGGAAGACAGACCCTCATACATAGACTTTGGTTGGAAGTTGTGGAAGCATCGATCATTGCCTGCGAAAATATGGAGTATTGTGAAGAAGATGGAACTTGTCTCTTCAGTGAGCTGTCGTTTCGTCTAGAGAGGGGGCAGAGAGGTGTGTTGATGGCTGACCCCCACCGATGCGCCACTATACTGCTAAAAATCTGTGCAACTTTAATTTCACCGACCGATGGTCAGATTTCCTGGTTTGGTCAGAGCTCGGATCAGATGGATGGGCCGGGATTATACAAACTGCGGCGGCGAATTGGCTTCGTTCATCGAGAGACATCTCTGATCAGCAACATGACAATACTGGACAACATAAGTTTGGGGCTTCAGTACCATGAGGAGATGGTTCGGGAGCAGTCCTACGATAGGGTGACAGAGCTGCTGAAGCAGTTCGAGCTCTATGAGTATCGTTTTTTGCGACCGGCTGAGCTCACGTTTGAGCAACGCCGCCTGGCCGTTTACGCCAGGGAACTGGTTAAGAAGCCACAGCTTTATCTTCTGGAACACCCCTCTCTGGATCTGGGGGAGCGGGTCTACAGCCTGCTGTTAGATGTTTTCAAAACCTGCAGTATTGAAGACGGTTGCGCCTTTTTGGTGGCGAGCATAGTACCTGAAGTTATCAATAGATGGGGGGACTGGGTACTGGTCTTTGACACAGGTCGGTGTCACCACTTTGACGTGGGTAAGTTCGATCCCTCGATCTACCGGGAATCAATGAGGAGGCGCGGTGTGCTCTTGTCCAGAGAATGGAGAGGTGAATGAGGCTCCAATATAGCACCATGGAACGGATGACCGGGGCGTTTATCCTCCTGACCCTGATAGTCTTCTTATTCACGGTGGCCGTGGTGGGCCGTGGCAAGAATTGGTTTCGTAAACATGTCGTCTACTACACCACCTTCGAGGAAGGTTATAATCTTGTCTCTGGCTCGCGGGTAAAGCTTTTAGGAACGGATATCGGCAGCGTGACGGATGTGCTGCTGACGAAAGGCAACAAGGTCAAGGTTAGGGTCAAGGTATTGGCCGAGTATGCCTCTCGTATTCGAGCCAATAGTGTGGCCACTGTGGAAAGTCCGACAGTGATTGGGAGCGAGTACATTAACATCAGACCTGGTACTTCAAAGGCAGCTGTCATTCCACCCGAGGGGCTGATCCCTACCAAAGAAAAGAAAAAATTTACCGAGTACCTGGAAGAGTACGAGATTGGTGCGAAACTGGAGCACATTAGTAAGATTTTAGAGGATCTGGCGCTGATTACGGATCAACTCAAGGATCCGAAGGGACCGTTTTTCGGGACCTTCAGCAATCTCCAGCAGATAACAGGCACTGTTGAAAGCGGCGAAGGCTCACTTGGTCGGCTCATAAAGAGTGATGAACTGTACGAGCACATGGATACCTTTGTTGCGACCCTCCAGGAGACGGCCGACTACCTTGTCCGGGCAGGCGTCAATATTGAGAAGGGTTCTGAGCATTTGGAGAAGGCAACGCGCGAGGGCCCGGAAATGGTTGACAAAACCCAGGAACTTTTGGATAGGCTGCTCAAGGTACAGGTCATCCTGGAGAAGGTTATGACCGAGGTGCCCGAAATCAGTGCTCAGGCGAGAGAAGGGATGCAGGAAGTTAATCGCATCTTGGATTCAGTGAAAGAGAACTTCCTCATTCGCCCTAATTTGCCACCGCCTCACGACTCAGAAACCCACGGCCTCGAAATAAGAGGAGGTCAAAACTGATGTTTGTCCATGCCAGCCATAGAGTCGGTCGCAAGAAAAGAAAAGCCGTCCTCCTTGCTCTAGGAGCCTTGTTGCTAACACTAGTGGTGGCTTGTGGTGGTGGCCCCAAGAATAAGATTCCGCCCCGGCTCACTGAGGTCAAACGGTTGGCAGCTGAAGGAAGTTACTGGTTTCAACGCGGATGTTTTGGGCGGGCCGAGCGTTACTTTTCCCAGGCGTTGGAAGCCAGCCGCTTGGTGGATGATCTGGAAGAAATGGTTCGAGCCTATAATAACCTGGGTGCAGTGGCGTTGGTTCAAGGCCACTATGTAGAGGCCGGTGAACACCTGCAAAAAGCACTGGAGTTCAACGACCTGCTTAAAAGTGCCAGAGAGGAGTCTTTTGCATTGGGTAACCTGGGGAGTTTGGCCTTCAAGGCGGGGCGCTACCAGGAGGCCGAAGAGTTATGGGAGAGGGCGCTGGTTGTAGCTAAGAAAAATCCTCAGAAAAGCGGTTTCGCAATGCATCTGAATAATCTTGGTATGCTCAGACGGAAGCAGGGACGGCTTGAAGAAGCGGAGTCGCTGCTCAAGCGGGCCTTAGCCAGAGCAGAGAACAGCGATTATAAGCCAACCATGGCCAACTCCCATATGCAGCTTGGCCTAGTGGCAGAGGCTCAGGGTGACTTCGCCAGGGCTGAAAAGCAACTTAGCCGGGCCCTGGAAATTGACAAAGCTGCCGAAAATGCGATTGGAATTGCCCAGGACTTGGAACAAATTGGTCGGCTGCGCCAGCAACAGCAGTTGTGGGAAAAAGCCTTCCTCGATCTTGATCGTGCCATCCGCCTTTATGGAGCCCTGGGGAAAATGGAAAAGGTGAGCCAGCTTTACGAGTTGCTGGAAACCAACAAAGCACAGGGAGAAGTGCCTGAGTCTCTAGAGCCCTATGAGGGCCTTCTCGTGCCTCCGGATGATTTTTGGCAATCTCCGCTGTGTCGTTAAAGAGCATAGAGCATGGGGCATAGGGCAGAATTGCGCCTGGTACTTTCTCCGCGTCCCCGCATCATCGCCCTGTGCCTAGTGCCTACTGCCTAGTGCTTAGTACAATAAGGGTGAGTACTGGAATGTGGAGAGAGGAATTAGCATTTAGGGTGGTGCGAAAAAGAACGGTAGGAGTTGGGGTGAGTGAAGGGAATCGAACCCTCGACCTCCGGGGCCACAACCCGGTGCTCTAACCGACTGAGCTACACCCACCACCAAAAAGGGCAGGCTCGTGCCTGCCTTGTGTTTTAGATAGCACACCATGGTAATCCTGGCAAGGACAATTTAATGGGGATAATGGCCCACTGTCTATGATGCTCGGACGGAACACAGAGGTTTGAAGGCAGTGGGGACGAAAGGTAAGGAGGGACTTCGTTGAAGACCTATTTGGTCACTGGGGCAGCAGGTTTCATCGGCTTCCACGTAAGCCGAGCCCTGCTAGAGCGGGGCGATCGGGTGATTGGTCTGGACAATCTCAATGACTACTACGACGTCTCTCTGAAAGAGGCCCGGCTCGGTCTCCTGGAAGAAAACGAGCAGTTTACCTTCTACAAGGAAGATCTCGCCAATTTGGATGGACTTGCCAGGGTTTTTGCTGATCATTCCATTCAGGTAGTGTGCAATATGGCGGCCCAGGCAGGTGTTCGCTATTCACTGCTCAATCCATTCGCCTACCAGAGCTCAAACATGGAAGGGTTCCTCAATCTGATCCACCTGTCAAAAGAGCATGAAGTGGAGAATTTTGTCTATGCTTCGTCTTCTTCGGTTTATGGTAGCAACGAGAAAATTCCATTCAGTGTGCAAGACAGGGTGGATCACCCAATTTCACTTTACGCCGCTACCAAGAAAGCCAATGAACTTGTAGCGCACACCTACAGTCATCTTTACGAGCTGCCTTGTTCGGGGCTTCGATTTTTTACTGTCTATGGGCCCTGGGGAAGACCGGACATGGCGTTGTTTATCTTTACGCGGGCGATTCTGGACGGCATGCCAATTGAGGTATACAACTACGGCAAGATGAAACGAGACTTCACCTACATCGACGATATCGTTCAGGGCGTTGTGGCCAGTCTGGACCGTGCTGTCCCATATGCCATTTACAATCTGGGCAACTCAAGGGCAGTGGATCTTCTCTATTTCATTGAATGTATCGAGAAGGCATTAGGGAAAGAGGCCGACAAGAAATTGCTGCCCATGCAGCCTGGAGATGTGGCCGAGACCTACGCGGACATTAGGGAGAGCCAGGAAGGTCTGGGGTTTCAGCCAAGTACCGGAATAGAAGAAGGCATAGGGCATTTCATCCACTGGTACCGATCCTTCTATGGTGTTTAATTGAGGAATTCTTGAATTCCTCAATTGTCTCCTTTCTATTTTTCTGATTCCCTGGGCCACATGCGACCGAGTTCTTTGGCAATTTTTCGGAAGCAGCGTCCGGCCAGTTCGTCATATTCGAGATTGCGGTTGAAGCGATGGTAAAGGCATGATCGGCCCACCACGGCGGGTCTGGCACTTACCCGAGCGGACCAAACAATTCGATTGGTTCGCAGGTCCGTAAGGTAGGCACTCATTGCTACCTCTTTGTAGCTACTCGTGGGACCGGGTTGCTGTTGCTCCGCCTCAATGGCACCGGGCAGATAGAAAGAGGAGTCGCGGTCTGTTTGGATGCTTTCAACCGAAGGGGGGACCGAGTCTGGTAAAACTTCAGATCGAGATCCCCAAGAGTCAATAACTACTTTCAAGAGAGCCCTGTAATCGTTTTGGAGAAGCAGTTCAGTGGTGCTGCCTTGTTCAGATTTATCTACGGCCTGGTCCAGGGTAACAGAATTGATGCCTTTCTCAGTGAGAGCCTGCAGGATGCCCTGCTCCAGCAGAATCAAGTACTGCTGGCCCAGATTCGTCTTTTCTTGGAGGGTGATGACGAGAACCGGGGCGGAGAAATCAGCAGGGAGTTGGCGGTTCTTAACCTTGAGATTAGTGCTCACATAGCAGCCACTTTGGAGGAACAGGCACAGGATCGCTGCAAAGACCAGTTTTCTCTTCATGGAATAGCCCTCACAAAGGGTTATTAGTAGGATACAAAATAACATGAAACATTTAGCTTGCGCAAGCGAGCCAACGCGGAAGATGGGCCGAAAAAAGCATTTGCACCCTCTTCGGCTAGCCTGTATAAAAGGAAAAAGGATATAGTTCACGAAACCAGCGTTTGCGTGAATTATACTGGTTAGGGAGGAGCACTTATGAGTGACCGTGATTTGGAAAGCGTGAGAGAAAAAAGATCGAGTCGTCGCATTCGTTCCCTCAACCTGACTTCCTACACTCCAAGGAAGGGTGAAGAACAACAATACATCGTGTCCATTGGTCGGACTCTCGACGTAAGCGAAGGTGGTGTCAAGGTGGAAACACACAGGAATCTCGCCAATGGAACCAAGCTGGAGATGGATATAGCAATTGAGGACAGAATCATCACCGCAAAGGGGGAGGTGGTTCATACGGAGGAACTGAAAAACGGCCTTTTTGGAACGGGGATTCAGTTTACTGCCATAAGCGATGAAGATCGCGGAAGTCTCAGATGAACAGAGGAACGAGACACTTTGGTAATTTCGGATTTGGGATTGCGGATTTAAAAAGCATAGGGCATCCTTCGACAAGCTCGAGACAGGCGGGCAGCCCAAAATTCCGCCCCATGCTCAATGCCCTACTGAAAGCTGACGGCTGATTGCTGATAGCTTTCCGAGTTTGTGCTTGACTATCTACAGGCCATGTGGTATTGATCCTCGGCTTATCTAGCAAACTAAATCTTTAGCTTTTACCTCTAACTCCTTGCTCCGGTGTGAGGGCCGGGGCTGCTAACCCGAAAGGAGTCCGGTATGCGTCATTACGAAACACTCTTTATTGTCAATCCAGACAGTTCCGAAGAAGAGCTCAAAGGTGTTGCCACCAAGATTAAAGGTGTGGTCTCTGGTATGAACGGCATTGTGACCTCTTACGACGAGCAGGGTAAAAAGAAACTGGCCTATAGTGTCAAGAAACAGAATAAGGGCTATTATGTGTTGATGGATTATGTGGGCTCAGCGGATATCGTTTCTGAGATTGAACGAAACATGAGGCTTGACGATCGGGTCTTGAAGTACCTGACAGTGAAACTCGCAGATCAGGTAGATCCCGAGAGCATTGAGCCAGAAAAGTCCGAGCCTCCAGAGGAAACAGAATCAGTTGAGACCCCTGAAGAAGAAGCTCAGCCTCCTGAGGCTGAGGAAAGCGCAGAAGAGGAATCGTAAGGGGTCAGCAGCTCAAATCAGGGAGGAGTAAACAGTGTATGACAGGAGAAGAAGGCGGGCATTCCCACGGCGGAAGGTTTGTCGATTCTGTGCAGACTCAAAGCTGAAAATTGATTATAAGGATGCAAAACAACTGAAATATTTTATTACGGAGCGAGGAAAAATAATCCCCCGGCGGATTTCTGGCAACTGTGCCCGACACCAGAGGCAGGTAACCTTGGCGGTAAAAAGAGCCCGGCACATTGCCTTGATGCCATACACGACCATTCAGCCGCACTAGCCCGGATGTTTCATGAATTGCTGTCGCGAGACCACGAAGATGGGCGTGCCACCGTGCAACCACAGGGTGTTGGTGCCGAGGCGTACCTTAACGGTACGTCGCAGGGGCCAACACCCGAGGACGCCAGGAAGGACGGCCATATCCGTGGTCGCAGCAAGTGATTCATGAAATATCCGGGCTGGTGGAGGAACTTTCTCGTTCTGTAAAGTTATTGCAGTGAGATTTGATCTTGTTCGCAGTCAACCCAATCATCGCATTCGTTTTGTCCAATACAGTTTTTGAGCCAGCTTCAAAACGCTCCAGTGACCGCTGAGAGTCGGACCAAGCCACGTAGGGTGCTCAAAGTCGTTTCGTCAGGCATTCGGTTTTCTGGAGGCCGATAATCCTGGTCGTCCTGGAACGGAGGTTTTTTCGATGAAAGTCATACTGAAAGAAGATATTCCCAAGCTCGGTACAATGGGTGAGACAGTCCAGGTGGCCCCTGGCTATGGTCGCAACTACCTTATACCTCAGGGAAAAGCCGTACTGGCCACCAGTAAGAATTTTAAGGAGCTTGAGCACCAGAGACAGTTGATCCTGCGAAAGGCAGAGTTGATTCGCAAAGACGCTGAGAGTTTTGCCGAAAAATTCAGGGGCTTGACCCTTACCCTCTCTCGCAAGGTTGGGGAAGAGGACAAAATCTACGGTTCTGTCTCAGTCAGTGATATATCCCAGGCCCTAAAAGAGGCGGGTGTAGAGATTGAACGCAAATTGATTAAGCTAGATGCACCTATCAAGAGCTTGGGTGAATTCCAGGTTCCTGTTAAGGTTCATGCTGATGTTACAGCTGAGATTACTGTCCAGGTCGTAAAGGAAGAGTAGAAATTCACACCCACCCTCCACGCAAAACCGTAAACCTCTTGCAAAATTAATAAGGTTACCATGAACGAGCAGGGTGGCGAACCCACGAAGGTTCCTCCTCACAACATCGAGGCCGAACAATCAATTATCGGCGGCATTCTTCTAGACAATGAGGTATTGCCCAGCGTTTTGGAGGTGCTCAGGGGTGAGGAATTTTACCGGGCAGCTCACCGCACCATCTTTGCAGCGGTGGTCGAGCTGTTCGAGAGGAACGAGCCCTGCGACCTGGTTACGCTGACTGACCTTCTCAGATCCCAGAAAAAACTGGACCAAGTGGGAGGCGCAAGTTACCTGGCCTCCTTGGTTGACATGGTTCCTTCTTCGGCCAATACAAGCCAATATGCCAGGATCGTCAAAGAGAAGTCGATGGCCCGTACTCTTATCAGTCGGGCAAGTGAGATAGTGACGCTTGGCTTTGACAGTAGTCTCATGGTAGACGCTCTCCTGGACCGGGCTGAACAGGCCATTTTTCAAGTCAGTGAAGATCGCATCAACCCATCATTTTTTCCCATCAAAGAGATCGTCAAGCAAAGCATCAAGACCCTCGAGCACCTCTATGACCGCCGGGAGATGGTAACCGGTGTTACCACCGGCTTTACAGAGTTGGACCGGCTTACCTCTGGTCTGCAGCCCGCCGATCTGATCATTATTGCTGGCCGCCCCAGTATGGGAAAGACCGCCCTTGCCCTCAACATTGCCCGCAACGCTGCTGTTGAAGCCGATATCCCGGTGGGTGTCTTTTCGTTGGAGATGAACAAGGCGCAACTGGGTATGAGGCTGCTTTGCTCTGAAGCCAGGGTGAATTCCCAAAAGATGCGCAGTGGATTTCTGAGCGAAAGCGACTGGCCACGTCTCACCAGGGCAGCTGGAACAATCAGCGAGGCACCCATTTTTATAGACGACACTCCAGCAATCTCTGCACTGGAGCTTAGGGCCAAATCTCGTCGCTTGAAGCGGGATCAAAACGTGGGACTCATTATTGTGGACTACCTGCAGCTGATGCGGGGAACTCATAGAAGCGAGCGGCGGGAGCAGGAGATATCGGAGATTTCCGGCTCGCTCAAGGCCCTGGCCAAAGAACTTGATGTGCCGGTAGTGGCCCTCTCCCAGCTCAACCGCAAGGTAGAGGAACGGCACGACAAGCGGCCCCAGCTTGCAGATCTCCGTGAATCCGGTGCTATCGAACAGGATGCTGATGTCATAGCCTTTATTTATCGTGACGAAGTTTACCATGCAGATAGTCCTGATCAGGGGCGGGCCGAGGTAAACATTGGCAAGCAGCGCAACGGGCCCACGGGGAAGGCCACTCTCACCTTTCTTACCCAGTACACCCGGTTTGACAACTTGGCATTTGAAGAAGCAGGCCAGTAAAACTAGTAGCCTGCTGTCAGTAATCTGTTTAATTAGAGAAATCCGAAATCCGAATATCGAGCCGCCGGAGGCGGACGAAACAAATTCAAAATTGGAATTTATCAATAGGAGAATTTTGGTAATTCTGATTTGTTTCGTGCTTAGGGTTTCGGATTTTTGCTGGTAATTGTAGGGCCGGTCTCCATAGCGGCCAAGATAGCTCACCTGAGACGAAGGATTTGATGACTGTGTACTGGAATCAAGAATTGGAGACCATGTCCCCGGAAACCCTCAAAAGGCTGCAGCTGGAGCGATTGCAGTGGACGGTAGCTCAGGCGAGGAAGTCCCCTCACTACAGCAAGGTTTTTGCCGACAAAGGAATCAAGCCTGAAAGTATTCAGCGAATAGAGGACATACACCTAATCCCCTTCACCAGCAAGGACGACTTGCGGTCCCATTTTCCCTACGGCCTCCTTAGTGTGGACTTGAAAGATGTTATCCGGCTCCATTCATCATCTGGGACCTCGGGCCAGGCGACAGTGGTTTTTCACAGCCAGAAAGACATTGAAAATTGGGCCGATCTGGTCAGCCGATGTATGTATATGACCGGCGTGCGGCAGGATGACGTTTTTCAGAACCTCACTGGTTATGGGCTTTTCACCGGCGGGCTAGGGTTTCATTATGGCGGGGAGCGTTTGGGAACCTTGACCATCCCCTCGGGGCCCGGCAACACCAAGAGACAGATCCTTCTGATGCAGGAGTTTGGCACTACTGTGATTCATCTGATTCCAAGCTATGCCATGCGGCTTATGCAAGTGTTGGCAGAGTTGGAGGTGGATCCTCGCCGTGATCTGAAGCTGCGCATTGCTTTCCTGGGCGCAGAGCCCCATTCAGAAGAAATTAGGCTGCGGGTGGAGCGCTACTTTGAGCTGGAAGCTTTCAATTCCTACGGTCTTTCAGAGATGAACGGGCCGGGAGTGGCTTTTGAGTGTCCTGAAAAGTGGGGGATGCACATCTGGGAGGACGCCTTCTTTGTGGAGATAATCGACCCAGAGACACTGGAGCTTGTTGAGCCCGGCAAGGTAGGAGAACTGGTCTTAACCACACTTACCCGCGAGGCCATGCCGATTATTCGCTACCGCACGAGCGACCTCACTCGCATTCTCCCGGGGACGTGCCCGTGCGGCCGCACTCACAGTCGCCTTGATCGCATTAAAGGCCGGACTGATGACATGCTCATCATCAAGGGAGTAAATATTTTTCCGGTTCAAGTGGAACAGGCACTGATGGAGATCCCTGAAGTGGGTCAAAACTACCTGATCATCCTTGAGAGGGTAGCCGAGATGGACACCATGCGCATACAGGTGGAGGTACACCCCGACATTTTCAAAGAAGACATGCGCCTTCTAAAGCGGCTTCAAGACAAGATTACTCATGAACTGCGCAACGAACTGCTCGTCACACCCACGGTAGAGTTGGTGCAGGCCAACACAATAAAACGCTCTCCAGGCAAAGCGGTCAGAGTTGATGACCGGAGGAATTAGGCACCCCTTCGACAGGCTCAGGACAAGTAGGTAGTAAGCACT
>CAMYLW010000018.1:12426-13369 GCA_947259475.1 Thermodesulfobacteriota bacterium | reverse complement strand
TGAGGTAGGATGCCAATCTTTTTAAGAAGTTTTGTGGTACTTGGAGTATTGGAGTACTGGAGTGTTGGAAGGACTTTAGAGGTGCAGGGGGTTTCCCATTACTCCATTACTCCATCGCTCCATTACTCCAGATTTATTGACTTTCACCTGTGAGTATTACTTGACAAGCAGCATTGATTCATTTAGATTACATATTTGTCTTTCTGGAGGATTAGTTGATGTACGCGGTAGTTCGATCTGGAGGAAAACAGTACAAGGTGAGTGCGGGTGACGTGCTGCGTGTAGAGAAGCTGGACGCCGAAGTGGGCGCCACAATAACGCTTGAGGATGTTTTATTGGTTAGCGATGATGTAAACATCCAAGTTGAAGCATCCACGTTGGCCAAAGCCAAAGTAACGGCTCGGGTAACAGGGCACGGGCGACGGCGGAAAATTACCATCTTCAAATATAAGCGGCGCAAAGGCTATAAGCGTAAGCAAGGTCATCGGCAGTGGTTTACGGAACTTGCCATAGAGAACATCGAAGCATAGTATTTCTTTGCTTTCAGTGATGAGGTAACCGTCCATGGCACACAAAAAAGCTGGAGGAAGCTCGCGAAACGGCCGTGACAGCGCGTCCCAGCGACGTGGAGTCAAACGATTTGGCGGGCAGTTTGTCCGGGCCGGGAATATTTTGGTGCGACAGGTGGGCACAAAGTTTCATCCTGGTCAAAACGTGGGTATGGGTAGAGATTACACCCTGTTTGCGAAGATTGACGGGGTTGTCCATTTCGAACGAAAGGGCAAGAGCCGACGTAAGATAAGCGTTTATGCCCCCAGCTAGTTTCCATCCTTAAATGGCCCTTCTTCGCTGTCCTGCGGAATTGCCCTTGTTTGAATCTTAGCCCGGATATTTCATGAATCACTTGCTGCGACCACGGATATGGCCGTCCTTCCTGTCGTCC
>CAMYLW010000018.1:0-12394 GCA_947259475.1 Thermodesulfobacteriota bacterium | reverse complement strand
GAGTACTGAGGTATTGTAGGAATAGAAATTCTAAATCACAAATCACAAGGGCTAAGGTTTCAGTACGGATGCAGGTTTCAGTGTTGAGTGTTCCCCGCTGCCGCTTCGCTTCAGACGGGATTTCCGCTTCGCTCCAACAGGTTTCAGCTTCTATGTTTCTTTTTCCTGACACCTGACACCCAACACCTGGGACCCGCCCATCACCGCTAACCATGCGTTTTGTTGACGAAGTCAAAATCCACGTCCGGTCCGGAGACGGCGGTAAAGGATGTGTCAGTTTTCGCCGCGAAAAATACGTGCCTAGAGGCGGCCCGGATGGCGGAGATGGTGGCAAAGGCGGTGATGTGGTACTCAGAGCCACAAGTGCCAAGCAAACCCTCCTAGATTTTCATTTCCAAAGTCAGTTCAAAGCGGACCGTGGCGCCATCGGCCGCGGCAAACAGCAGACTGGCAAGAACGGGAAAGACTGCGCTCTCCTTGTCCCTGTGGGCACTCAGGTAAGAGATGCAGATTCCGGTGAGTTGCTTGGGGATCTAACCCAAGATGACGATCATCTCGTCATTGCCAAGGGCGGCCAGGGTGGAAAGGGCAATATGCATTTTGCCACATCCACTCGCAGAACTCCGCGAATAGCTCAGCCAGGAAGACCAGGGGAAGAACGGCACCTTATCTTAGAGATAAAACTTCTAGCTGATGTGGGGCTCATTGGTCTTCCCAATGGAGGCAAGTCCACTCTCATATCGCGAATCTCTGCGGCGCGACCCAAGATCGCGGATTATCCCTTTACCACCCTCGTACCCAATTTGGGAGTAGTGCGATTAGGGATGGACGAGTCCATGGTAGTTGCTGATATCCCGGGACTCATTGAAGGTGCACACCGAGGGGCTGGTCTCGGTTTGAAGTTTCTCCGACACATCGAACGAACCCTAGTGTTGGTTCACATAATCGATATCTCCGGCTGGGAGCGTGGGGTCCAGGCTATGGTGGATAATTATCATCAGGTAAATCACGAACTGGGTCAGTTCAACTCGGAGCTTTTAGACAAACCACAGATAGTGGCTTTGAACAAGATCGACCTGCTAGCAGACCGGGCACCACTGGAGGAGTTGCTGGCAGCATTCCGGGAAATGGGACCAGCAGTGCACGCCATTTCTGCGGTGACAGGCGAGGGCACCCAGGAATTGATCTGGGAAATTGCCGAGCAACTGGCCCAATTGCGGAACGGTGGAACGAAAAGGTTGTCTATAACCACAGAGGACACAACGGGCACAAAGGATTTTTCATGATACAATCATATTCTTAGTGTACTTCGTGCTCTTTGTGGTTTAATTAATCCGGGCTAGAAACCTGGTCCTCTGGGCCAGGCGAAGATCCCGCTATGCGGGGGTCAGTTTTCAATGGGTTTGCCAGCAGAAGAGGTTTCAGGTTTCAGTGTTCAGGTGTCAGGAAAAAAACAAAGTACTGAAACCTGACACCCGACACCTTAACTCAGGGTGAGCGTATCGGTGATTTCTCAGGAACGCAAAAAAGTGGCAGATAGTGGGCGGCGAGTAGTCATAAAGGTGGGGAGCTCTGTGCTCACCAGCAGCCGCGGAGTTGACCTGGGTGTTATCAATCGGCTTTGTGATGAGATATCCATGTTGAGGGAGCAGGGCCGCCAGGTGGTGATTGTTTCTTCTGGGGCCATCGCTTCCGGGATTCGTAAAGTGGGGCTGAGCGAGATGCCAAAGACCATCCCTCAAAAACAGGCGGCCGCAGCCGTGGGCCAGGGCAGCCTGATTCAGGCATATGAGGAAGCCTTCAGCCACTATGATCTTAAGGTAGCGCAGATTTTGCTCACCAGCGATGATCTAATCAATCGCCGCCGCTACCTAAACGCTCGCCATACCCTGCAAACGCTATTAGACTGGGGGATAATTCCCATCGTCAATGAGAATGACACTGTGGTAGTGGATGAAATAAAGTTTGGCGACAATGATAATCTTTCAGCGCTCATCGCCCAACTCACAGAGGCCGACCTGTTGGTTGCCTTGACCGACATGGATGGACTCTACGACTCTGATCCGCGCAAGCATCAGAACGCAAGTGTCATTCCGGTGGTTCACCGCATTGATGAGCAGGTGGAGGGCTTTGCAGGAGACCAGCCGGGGAGGTTGGGCACTGGCGGCATGGTGAGCAAACTGCTGGCAGCAAAGAAAGTTACCGCTGCCGGCGTGCCGATGATCATCGGCAACGGCAGAAATCGCTACGTTCTGAAGCAGATCTTCGATGGCGAGGAGGTGGGTACCCTCTTCCTGCCAGCCGGGCGGCGGCTGTCCAGCAAAAAACAGTGGATAGCTCATACTCTCAAACCCCAGGGAGACATTATTCTGGACGGTGGAGCCGCAGAAGCATTGAAGTCACGGGGCAAGAGCCTCCTGTCCACTGGTATCATTGGGCTCAGAGGAGAATTCGAAGTGGGGTCCCCGGTGCGCTGCTTGAACAATGAAGAGGAAGTGATTGGCATCGGCTTGGCGAACTATTCGGCTGATGAAATCGATAAGATAAAAGGTGTACGCAGCCACAGAATAGAGGATATTCTGGGGTACAAGCATTCAGATGAGGTAATTCATCGCGATAACTTTGTTCTCAGTGATGCCATTGAACTGGACGCTGAAGAGAGATCAGGCTAGGCATTTGATCTAAAATCCGAAATCCGAAGTACGAAGCACGAAACAAATTCAAAATGCGAATTTTCAAATGTTCAAAACAACAACAACTAGCCCTGCAGATAATAGTTTTGGTCATTTGAAACCGGGGCCCCGGTTTCGGATTTGCTAAGGTGATGGGATGGGCACTGTCCGCCGGTAAGAACGAGGAGGAAAGATGGGCACGACGATCCAGAAGATGATGCAATCAATGTCTCAACGTGCCAGGGAAGCTTCCAGGCTCATGGCTCGGGCCCATAGTGAAGCCAAGAACCGTGCACTCAGAGAAATGGCCGCTTTGTTGCGGCAGCACCGCACCGAGATTCAAGCAGAGAACAGTAAGGACGTGGCTGCAGCAGAGGCAGAGTTGGGGGCTGCAAAGATCGACCGGCTCCGTATCACTGATAGGGTGCTGGAAGATATGGCAACTGGACTGGAAGAGGTTGCACAGCTTTCTGATCCGGTGGGTACCATTGGTAAGATGTGGACTCGTCCCAACGGGATGAAAGTTGGTAAAATGCGTATTCCTTTGGGAGTCATAGGTATTATCTACGAATCGCGGCCCAATGTTACCGTAGACGCAGCTGGTCTTTGTCTCAAAGCTGGTAATGCGGTGATTTTGCGCGGTGGCTCCGAAGCAATTAACTCCAACAGCTGTCTGGCGAGCATTCTGCAAGAAGCGTTAAAAAAGGGGGGGTTGCCAGGAGATGGGGTTCAGGTAGTATCCACCACCGATCGTCAGGCGGTCACCGAACTGCTGAAGCAAGAGGAATACATTGATCTCATCATTCCCAGAGGCGGTGAGAGTCTTATCCGTTTTGTGGTGGAAAATGCTCACATGCCGGTGCTGAAACACTATAAGGGGGTGTGCCATATTTTTGTGGATGCCAGCGCAGATTTTACTATGGCCGAGGCCATCTGCATGAACGCCAAGGTCCAGCGCCCGGGCGTCTGTAATGCCATGGAGACTCTCCTGGTTCATGAGGCTGTGGCAGAGAGCTTTCTGCCTCGCGTGGCAAAATCGCTCTCCGAGGCCGGGGTGGAGCTTCGCGGTTGTCAACGAACCCAAACCATTCTCCCGGGGATGAAAGAAGCTGCTGAGGCGGACTGGTTTGAGGAATACCTGGATCTCATTCTCTCAGTCCGGGTGGTTCCCAATATGGCTGGTGCCATCGAGCATATTGAAGCCTATGGTTCCATGCATACCGAGGCCATAATCACCACTGATTATCAACGGGCGCATCAGTTTCTGCAGAAAGTAGACTCGTCCGTGGTGCTGGTCAATGCCTCGACGCGTTTCAACGATGGCTACCAGTTGGGGCTGGGGGCAGAGATTGGCATTAGCACCTCCAAGCTCCATGCCTTCGGCCCTATGGGGGTTGAAGAACTGACCACGAACAAATTTGTGGTGCTGGGCGACGGTCAGGTCAGGGAGTAGTTTCAACTAAGGACTAGGAACCCGCCTTCGCTAAAGCTTAGGCGAGGCAAGCTAGGCACTGGGCACCAGCAAAAGTTTTTGCAGTACGTAATGCTTAGTTCCTAGTCTCTAGTGTATGAGCAGGAGAGAGCCCTTGGCTGTAGGCATTATGGGCGGCACTTTCAATCCGATTCACTTTGGTCACCTGCGGGCAGCTGAAGAGGTGGCCGAATCGCTGCAATTGGCGCAGGTGATCTTCATGCCTGCAGCAAAACCGCCACATAAATCCGAGGTGGGGCTAGTCTCTTTTGATCATCGTTGGCACATGCTTGAGTTGGCGACGGCAGGGAATCCGTTATTCGTGTTGTCGGATCTGGAATACCAGCTCCCGGGCATATCCTACTCGGTGGAAACATTGAGCCAACTGGCCAAAGAACGTGGTGGCAGCGAAGAGCTCTACTTCGTCTTGGGTTTGGACGCCTTCCTGGAACTGCCCACCTGGAAGAGCTACCGAGAGCTCTTTTCCCTCTGCCACTTTGTGGTTGTAGCCCGGCCTGGATTTTCCCCAGAGTCTCTAGATGCCATGCTTAAGACGCAGGTCTCGGCTAGTTATTCCTTTGACTTTCAGGTGCAGGGATACCTCCATCCTAGCCTGCATACTGTCTACTATCGCGAGGTAACACTGTTAGATATTTCCTCCTCCACCATTCGCAAACTTCTGGCCGAGGGGGGCTCAGTGCGTTATTTGCTGCCGAAAAAGGTGGAAGAGTACATCCAGCAACAAGGACTTTACCAGCAACTTTAGAGAGATCCGAGAAACATGAAAAGGAGCTATGGTAAGCAGGGTGAGACCAAGAAGGTGAAGGAAATCTCGGCTCTAGAAAAGGCCTTGTTATGTGCTCAGGTGGCGGCTGCTCATAAGGCCGAGGACCCAACAATATATCAAGTTGATGAGATCATTACCTATACCGACTATGTTGTTATCTGTGCCGGACGTTCCACTCGGCACGTTCAGGGGATAACCGGCTACATCGAGGAAGCTCTGGTTCAGCGGCGGGTCAAACCCATGGGCGTGGAGGGCTTGACTGAAGGTCATTGGGTATTGCTTGATTTCAATGATGTGATAGTTCATATCTTCTATCAGCCCATGAGAACTTTTTACGATTTGGAAGGGCTTTGGTTTGAGGCCCGGCAAATAGAATTCCCAGAGACGGAAGGACCAGATTAGGGTCCCCATTGAGATAGAGCTCAATTGCGTGTTATCCGTTATTTGTTATTGGTTAATGGCTATTGGAGTAATATAATCAGAGTTATCTCTCTCTGTTGACAGAAATACAGAACAGTGGTTGATGTGCATCCCAGTAAAGTATTGCGAGTAAAGAATCCGGGCCCAAAGGGAACGGCTCAAGGCTTAAGGCACAGGGCACAGGGCAAAAAGAATAAAAGAAAACTTATTCTCTCCTTATGCCTTGCGCCTTACGCCTTGTGCCTTTGAAGAACGTGAGACTCTCAAAGCCCATGCGAGGGATTGAGCTCGCATAGGGAAAAGAGATTTGCTTATGACAGTAAAAAAGCCATGGAAGCTACTGATTTACTTGGTGGCACTGCTTATTGTGGTGGGACCCCCGACCAGATTGGCGCGGGCCGAACTTTCCATTGAGGAAGAAAAGAAGATAGGGCGACAGTTTATGAAAGCGGCTTTGAGCCAACTGAGGCTGATTCAGGATCCGGAGGTGGTCGGTTACCTCAACAAGGTGGGTCAGGATGTGGTGAAGCATCTCGAGTTCCACCACTTTCCCTATCATTTCTACGTAGTGGACAGTGGTGCCCTGAATGCCTTTGCGGCTCCGGCAGGTTACGTGTTCATGAACCGCGGCCTTATTGAAATCATGGACGATGAAGGAGAGTTGGCCGCCATCCTGGCGCACGAGATCGCTCACGTCCAGTCCCGCCATATCGCCCAGCGTATGGCTAGGGCGAGGATGTTGAATCTGGCCGCTCTCGGCGGCATGTTGGCCGGAATCTTTATGGGCGGTGAGGCCGGTGCGGCGGCTATCGCTGGAAGTCAGGCGGGCGCCAGTTCGGCAATGCTGAACTACAGTCGCCAGGACGAAGAAGAGGCCGACCGCAAAGGGCTGCGCTACCTGGAAGCGGCTAATTATAGCGGCGAAGATTTTGTTAAGATCATGAGAAAAATGGGGCAGGATAGCTGGAAAGCAGGTGGCCATATGCCGGCGTACCTCACCACCCACCCAGGAGTATCTGAACGTGTTGTCTATCTTTCCACCACTGTAGGGACACGGCCTCCGTCTACTAAAGTCCGCACTGAGGATTCCGAGGGTTTCATATTGATGCAGGTTAAGCTGTACGGCGCTTATGGAAATCCTAAGGAGGCTGAGCCCAAATTTCGGGAGTGGTTTGAGAAGCCTGAAACCAGGGCGATGGCATACTACGGTACGGGTCTGATGCGGCGCCGACAGAGGCTGATGGATAAGGCGGTCACAGCTTTTAAGAGCGCCATTGCCCTACGACCGGATCTGGCACCCATCCTGGTGGAACTGGGTGAGACTTACTTCCAGATGGGCGAATTCGACAAGGCTCAGCAGGTGCTGACCTCAGCTCTGACCTTGGAGCCGGATCAACCAGCGGCTCTTTATGCCTTGGGCCGTTGCCAATTGGAGCAAGGTCAAGCGGCTGAGGCCACCAAACAGCTAGAAAAAGCAATAAGAATTAATAATAGATTGCCAAAGATCAATTACTATCTTGGCCTCGCTTACGGCAAAAATAACCAACTGGTGGATGCTCACTACCATTTCGGGATTTACTACAAGCGCAAGGGCTCCTTACGCAATGCCCAATTTCATTTCCAGGAAGCGCTGCGGCTCACTGATGATCCCAAGGAAAAGGAGATCCTCAACAGGGAGTTGGCGCAGATCAAGGGAGCGATGCGCGCCGCGAAGCAAAGTAGCAGTAGGGCTCGATAATTTAATCAGTAGGCCTTACGGTCGTCATTGAGTCATCATGTCTTAACAATAAATGACCATAAATGACGCCGAAGGCATAATGGCAGGCATTGTTTCGTATTGGCAGATAGTGACAAGAAGGTGGGTGCTAAAAAAACAGCTCTTTTTTCTCCACCAGAGTGTCGAAGTGGGAGAATTGCATGGTGAAGGTTGCTCTCCCCTGACTGGCGGAGCGCAGCGAGGTTGAATAACCAAACATCAGAGACAGAGCCACGGTAGCGTGGATGATTTTTACTGAGCGTTTAGGGTGAACCCCTTCTATCTTGCCTTTCCGTATGTTGAGGTCGTTTATTACCTCGCCAGTAAATTCCTCAGGAGCAATTATTTCTACCGACATAATGGGCTCGAGCAGCTGCGGTTGCGCCTTTCTGCACCCTTCCTGAAGGGCTGCTGCTGCCGCCACTTTAAAAGCCAGCTCACTTGCGGCTTGCTCCTTGAGTGTACCCCCGATGAGCGCAACCTCTACATCCACCATGGGATACCCTGCGATAACCCCACTTTCCAGTGACTCCATCACACCTTCCTCCACCGCAGGAATGAAGGAGGGCGGTATGGAACCATCCCGAACCAACTCGCGGAAAAGGTTGCCCTTGCCTCTCGGTCTTGGTTCCAGATGCAGTTCCACCTGGGCATAATGGAGAACTCCGGCGATTTCGCGGTCAAAGGTTGATTCGGCCTCAACGGCAGCAGTAATGGTCTCGCGATAGACCACCTGTGGTTTGCCAACATTTACCTGGACCGAGTATTCCCGCAACAATCGATTGACAAGAATATCCAGGTGAAGTTCACCCATTCCCGAGATTATGGTCTGCCCGGTATCCGGATCTTGATGGAAGTGGAACGTGGGGTCCTCTACCGCCAGCTTCTCAAGGGACTGAAGAGTCTTTTCCTCATCGGCCCGAGTGCGCGGCTCCATGGCGATGGAAATTACCGGTTCATAAACCTCAATATGCTCCAATACAATGGGGTGTTTTGGATCACAAATGGTATCCCCGGTGGTGGTAGATTTGAGGCCTACCATGGCCACTATTTCGCCGGCACCGACTCTTGCGCGTTTTTCGCGCTTATTTGCATGCATTTGGAATATGCGGGCAACCTTTTCTTTCTGCTTCCGGTTGACATTGTAGACTGTAGATCCCGCGGCCACTGTTCCTGAATATACCCTTACATAGGTGAGCCTGCGCCCTTGGTCCATCTGAATCTTAAAAGCAAGAGCGGCAAAAGGATCCTGGCCACTGCTTGAGCGGATCTCTTCTTCTCCACTTTTGGGGTGAAGTCCAATCACAGCCGCAACGTCCAGGGGACTAGGCAAACAATCAACAATAGCATCCAGGAGAAGCTGGATGCCTTTATTCTTCAGAGCACTACCGCACAGTACTGGAACCACTTTCAGGTTGAGAGTGGCCTGGCGGATTGCCGGAAGCAGATCTTTCTGCTCAAGTATCTCATCCGCCAGGTATTTCTCCATAATGGTATCATCAAGCTCGGCGAGAGATTCAAGGAGTTCGACCCTTTTTGCCTGGGCATCTTCAACATATTCAGGGGGAATGGGCATGTACTCATAGGTAAGTCCCAGAGTGGAGTCATCCCAGCACACTGCTTGCATCTCAAGTAAATCTATGACACCGGAAAAGTCTGCTTCCGCGCCCATGGGCATCTGCACTATAAGTGGTCTAGCCCCCAGCTTTTCCCGCATCTGCTTAACAGCGCCAAGGAAATCGGCACCAAGGCGGTCCATTTTGTTAATAAAGGCGATTTTAGGGATCCGGTATTTGTCTGCCTGGTGCCATACTGTCTCGGACTGTGGTTCAACACCCCCAACAGCACAGAAGACCCCAATAGCACCATCCAGTACCCTGAGAGAACGCTCCACCTCAATGGTAAAATCCACGTGACCAGGCGTGTCTATCAGGTTGATTTCGTTGTCTCGCCAACGACAGGTGGTAACAGCTGAGGTAATGGTGATACCTCGCTCTTGCTCCTGCTCCATCCAGTCCATGACAGCTTCGCCGTCGTGGACCTCACCCATCTTATGAGATTTGCCGGTGTAGTAGAGTATGCGCTCGGTGACCGTGGTCTTGCCAGCATCGATATGAGCTATGATGCCTATATTGCGCGTTGTTTTAAGTCTTTTGCCTTCGGACATAGTAGTTCAACTTTGCGAAGACTCTATGAAATCTAGTCCATAAAGGATTGCATGTGAGCCGTGCTTACTTTCTCTGCTCTGCTGAAACGCTGGAATGGTAGAGCATTGCAAAATATCAAATACCAAGCACCAAATTACAAACAAATCTCAAATTCCAATACTCAATGACCAAAACAGGTTTGGAATTTGGAACTTTGGTCATTGTGATTTGTTTGATATTTGTAATTTGTGATTTGGAATTTCTACTCCTGCAATATTCCAGCATTCCATTAGTTATCGGAACGAGGCCCCGGTTTGTCAGCGGACGATCAGGAGATTGGCCGTCCTAGCAAGGCGAATGTCTAAGTGACCAGCGAGAGTGGGTGCGGGTTTGCCCTCCAGAAGCAATTGCACCCGTTCCACAGAATCAAGATTTAACACAATCGAGTTTACGATGGCATAAATAGTGAGCCGTTCAGCGGTTACCCCACCAGGATGTAAAATGGAGAGCTCGGGGTTGAAGTCCACATACGCAGTGCCGTCATCTGTGACAAATGTATGGAGAAGCTTGGAGCCGGCTGGGATGGTAGAAACAAGTTTGGCATCCTCAGGCCCCTCCAAAAGAGCACTGACAATGGCTTCAATAGCAGAACCGGTGTCCGTGGCCTGTATCTTTCTTTCTTCTGCTTGCAGAAAGCGGCCTTTACGGCTGGCGAAATAAAGATGCACCTTCCGGGCGCTGGCAGCTTGCACCGGGACAGAGTCGCGAATTTTGGAATGAGGAGTGGTTGATTCCGGTGCGGAGAAAAAATGCTTTCCTAAAAAGAAAGCCGCGGCAAAGCCCAGCGCAACAGCAGCAACAAGCAACAGCCACAGTCTCCGTTTCCGTTTAGTTGTCCTCCATGAACGCATAGTCGTATCACTATCGCAATGACTAAGGTTTCAGTGTTTCCCGCTGTCGCTTCGCTTCAGTCGGGATTTCCGCTTCGCTCCAACAGGTTTCAGCTTTTTTGTTTTTTCCTGACACCTGACACCTGACACCTTGAGATTTGGTGCTTGGAATTTGATATTTTTCAATGAACTCGCCGCCGAAGGGTGGCACCGAACAAGCAGCTGTTGACAAGGCCGAATCGACAGCAGATGTTACTTGCCGTCGACCCTCTCTTTGAGTTCTTTTCCCACTTTGAAAAAGGGAAGCTTCTTGTCCTGTACTCGAATGATCTCACCGGTCTTGGGATTGCGTCCCTGATAACTCCGATATGCCTTCACCTTGAAACTGCCAAAGCCACGGATCTCGACCCGACCTTCTTTTACAAGTGCCTGTTCGATACTACCGAAGACGGTCTTGACAGCCAGCTCCGCCTCTTTGATAGTGATGCCTTCGGCAGCTGCAACTGCGGCGATAAGCTCACGTCTGGTCATGCGGCATCCTCCTTGTGGATGGTCCGGAAATTTTAAGTCGGTGGAACAATAACCTCGATTCCACCCATGTAGGGTCGAAGAACGGGAGGAATCACAACGCTGCCATCCTCTTGTTGCCAGTTTTCCAGGATGGCGACCAGGGTACGGCCCACAGCGAGACCGGAACCATTGAGTGTATGTACAAAGGCTATTTTTTTCTTGTCGCGAGGGCGATATCTGATGTTTGCTCGCCTTGACTGGAAGTCTTCGAAATTACTGCATGAAGAAATTTCCCGAAAGGCTTCCTGGCCTGGAATCCAGACCTCGATATCATAGGTTTTTGCAGCAGAAAAGCCCAAGTCTCCAGTGCATAAGGTCACCACCTGGTAGGGAAGTCGCAACTGTTGGAGAACCTCCTCGGCATCGAGCAGTAAACTCTCCAATTCTTCATAAGATTGCTCTGGGGTAACGAATTTAACCAGTTCGACCTTATTAAACTGATGCTGGCGGATTAAGCCTCGGGTGTCTTTGCCATAAGAGCCGGCCTCAGAACGGAAACAAGGGGTGTAGGCCGTGAAGTGCAGGGGAAGATCATCCTCTTCCAGGATCTCGTTCATGTAAATGTTCGTCACCGGAACCTCTGCCGTGGGTACCAGATAATAGTCCCAGTCCTCCAGCTTGAACAGGTCCTCCTTGAATTTGGGTAATTGACCTGTACCGGTCATGGCGAGGCTGTTCACCATAAAAGGCGGCAGCACTTCGTGGTAGCCGTGTTTAGTGGTGTGAAGATCAAGCATGAAGTTGATGAGGGCGCGTTCAAGCCGGGCCCCCAAGCCCCAGTATAAAGTGAAACGTGCGCCCGTTATTTTGGCAGCGCGCTCAAAATCAAGAATTCTCAGATTCTCTCCCAGTTCCCAATGGGGCTTAGGGGCGAAAGAAAACTCGGTGATCTCTCCCCAGCGCTTAACCACCGGATTATCCTGTTCATCTTTGCCAACTGGGACTGACTCATGCGGCACATTGGGCATGAACAAGAGCGATTGATGGATCTCATCCTCTATCTTGCCAAGTTTCTGGTCCAGCTTTTTAATGCGCTGTGAAGCCTGCCGCATGTGGCTAATGGTTTCTGTAGCATCTTCTCCGCTCTTTTTCATCTGGGCAATCTGGTCCGAAACAACCTTACGCTCATGCTTGAGAGATTCGACCTCCTGGATAATCTGCCTCCGTTCTTGATCCAAGGTCAACAGTGGTTGGAGCTCGAGGTCAGAGCGGCGATCTTGCAGCATTTGTTGTACCAGTTGCTGATTTTCCCTTACGAACTTAAGATCTAGCATGAGGTTCCTCTACCACCTTACTCACAAAACCTAGTGTCAATTACCCCAAAAAAACGCCGAAACGTACCATGTCAACCTGCTTTTGTCAATGATATTTATTACTTCCGCGTACATTTCTCATTCTTGTTTGAGTCCTGCAAACCTGGTCCCCAGGCCCTCCGGCTCGTAGCCCCTACGGCTCGGAGAGCGAGGTCAGAGTTGGATGGCTTTGTTGGGAAAGATGGCGAACGGCTGGAGGTTTCAGTGTTCAGGTTTCAGATCTTTTGTTTTTCTTCCCTGACACCTGACACCCGACACCTTGAGATTTGAGATTTACTTGTAATTTCTCCTTCGGAGTCCCCACCCTCCGGGCGGGGCCCCGGTTTGGTGCTCGGAATTTGATATTTTGCAGTGCTCCATGCCCTAAG
>CAMYLW010000017.1 GCA_947259475.1 Thermodesulfobacteriota bacterium | reverse complement strand
ACTGGCTGGTCTCACTGGTCAGCAGGGACCTGGTGGCGGTGCACCCTTGTTCTCCAGTGAGTTCGAGGTAAAATCGATTGAGGTAAAGCCAGTGCCTCCCAAAACTTTTGAGATTTCTGCTGGATACACTAAGAAGCAAAAGCTTTAGTATAACTTGTCAGTTGGCTGCACAATAAGTTCACACTGTCTGGTAACGGAGGCTATTATACATTTGCAAGCAGACAAGAGCCTATCGTGCACTCAAATACAATCCACAAAGTCATAGTCCCTCTGCATTATTGATCTTCTCAATCGTCTGTATGCAAACTCTCCTACCCTTTTGGTCGGAGTGAACATTCCATACTTTAGTCTACAGTTCATCGCCTCAGATCCAGACACTATATATGGTTAGAAATTATAGCCCAGGTACATGTCCCACTTGATAAGTTAGGTTGACGTCAGGCGAAATAAAAAAGGGCAGTCTGTTTTGCAGACTACCCTGTATATTGAGCCCGGATGTTTTACGAATTGCCGTGGAGGAGAACTACTACTTCTCGTCCCCTTCTTTGTCTTTCTTGGTTTTAGCTTTCTTCTTCTTGGGAGATTTTACAGCTTTCTCTGGCTCAGGTTCTGAGACCTCGTCCGCTGCAGCTTCCTCCGCTACTGCCTCTTCAGCTGCGGGTACTTCGGCTTCCGCTTTTTTCGCTGCTTTGCTCTTCTTCTTTTTCTTGTCGACAGCTTCCCCTGCTACCGCCTCTTCAGCTGCGGGTGCTTCAGCTTCCACCTTTTTCGCTGGCTTGCGCTTCTTCTTTTTCTTGTCGACAGCTTCCTCTGCTACTGCCTCTTCCGCTACAACTTCCTCTACTACTGCCTCTTCAGCTACAGCTTCCTCGACCGCTGGTGGTGCAGCTTCTACAGCTTTGCGGGGTTTGCGTTTCTTCTTCTTCTTTTTCACAGTCTCCCCGGTCATCAACTCGATGAGACTCAACGGTGCGCCATCACCAACCCGAAAACCTACTTTTACCGTACGAGTATAGCCACCGCTGCGGGCCTGATAACGCTGGGCCAGATCGGTAAATAGTTTGTGAACCACACTCTTATCGCGTATGACCTGGAGTGCCTGGCGTCTGGCGTGGAGGTCTCCCCTCTTGCCCAAGGTGATCATCCAATCAGCCCAGCGCCGAAGCTCCTTGGCCTTGGCATGGGTGGTATATATCCGTTCGTGATCCAGCAGCGAAGTACCGATGGCTGGAAGAGCGATTAAGCTTTCTCCCACTCTTGCCGTGTCGCATCTATTCTTGTTCCTTTCTCGCCTCTATTTCTTCCCTTGAGGGGAAGTTTTCCAACTTCATACCCAGTGACAAGCCCATTTCCGCCAGAATTTCTTTGATCTCATTGAGCGACTTTCTGCCAAAATTCTTTGTTTTTAGCATCTCCGCTTCGGTCTTCTGGACGAGTTCGCCAATCAAGCGGATATTCGCGTTCTTGAGACAGTTGGCAGAACGTACTGACAATTCGAGTTCGTCCACCGAACGGAACAGGTTGTCGTTCAGTGTAGGTTCCTCTACCTCTTCTTCCGGAGCTTCGATCTCTGGTTCCTCATCGAAATTAATAAAGATGACCATTTGCTCTTTCAGAATCTTGGCAGCAAAAGCCAGAGCATCTTCTGGAAGCACACTGCCATCGGTCCAGATCTCCATAGTCAACTTGTCGTAGTCCGTAATCTGGCCTACACGGGCCTGACTCACCACATAGTTCACTTTGCGAATGGGGGAGAAGATAGCATCCATGGGAATAACTCCAATGGCAGCATCCTCTTCCACGTTGCGTTCAGCCGGAATGTAGCCCTTCCCGTTTTTGATCTGCATCTCCATCTGTAGCCTGCCGTCTTTTGACAGAGAGGCAATGTGCTGCTCTGGATTGAGAATTTCCACCTCGGGCGGACAGACGAAATCACCTGCCGTAACCGTGGCCTCACCTGCTTTATCCACCTCGATGGTTTTGTTCTCTTCTCCATGCAGTTTGAGTCTGACCTCTTTCAAGTTCAGGATAATATCGGTTACATCTTCCCGAACTCCGGGAATGGTGGAAAATTCATGCAGGACCCCATCTATTTTCACCGAGCTGATCGCAGCACCTTGTAGCGATGACAGCAGGATGCGTCTCAGGGCGTTACCAATGGTAATGCCAAAGCCTCGCTCCAAAGGTTCGCAGGCGAATTTTCCGAAAAACCTAGAAGCGGTCTTTGCATCCAGTTCCAAACGTTTTGGGCTGATCAATTCACGCCAATTTTTATGCATTGTAACTCCTCTTATGAGAACCCCAACCGGCCAAATGTGAGAAGCGAAGCAGGAGACAGATGCCGAGGATCAGGCCAGGGGGGCCGTCTATTTGGAGTAAAGCTCCACAATGAGCTGCTCCTGAATAGGCATGGTCAACTCGTCGCGAGCCGGGTATCCCTTAATTGTCCCTTTAAACTTGTCCTTTTCTATCTCCAGCCACTGCGGCACTCCTCGTCTGGCTACAGCCTCCATTGCCTCTGCAATGGGGACAATGTTCCTACTCTTCTCTTTCACCTCAACGGTGTCATTCTCTTTGATGAGATAAGACGGAATGTTAACCCGCTTGCCGTTAACGACGAAGTGGTTGTGGCGCACCAGCTGCCTGCCCTGAGCCCGGGAATTCGCAAAACCCAGGCGGTAGACCACGTTGTCTAACCGTCGTTCCAGGAGAACGAGAAGGTTCGTGCCGGTAACCCCCTTCTGCCGCTCCGCCTTGTGAAAGTAGAAGCGGAACTGACGTTCCAGCAGACCGTACATGCGCTTCACCTTCTGCTTTTCCCGTAGCTGGATGCCGTAGTCGGAAAACTTCTTTCGCCCCTGGCCGTGCTGGCCCGGAGGATAGCTGCGTCTTTCATAGGCACATTTGTCCGAATAACAGCGGTCGCCTTTCAGAAACAATTTAAGGTTTTCGCGGCGACAGATGCGACATACGGATTCGGTATATCGAGCCAAAGTAAACCTCCTTACTTATACCCGTCTCCTCTTGGGGGGACGGCATCCATTATGGGGAATGGGCGTAACATCGCGGATAAGTGTAACGTTAAAGCCGGCTGCCTGCAGGGCACGCAGGGCAGCTTCTCGGCCGGACCCTGGTCCTTTTACGTAAACCTCAATGTTCTGCACCCCGTGTTCTTGCGCTTTCTTGGCGGCGTCGTCTGCAGCAAGCTGCGCTGCGAAAGGCGTGCTCTTGCGGGAGCCCTTAAAACCCTGACTGCCAGCACTGGACCAGGCTATCGTGTTGCCATTCATGTCAGTGATGGTAATGAGGGTATTGTTGAAAGTTGATTGGATATGAGCAATACCGTTTTGTATGTTCTTGCGTTCCTTCTTTTTCCGGGAAACTTTGCCCTTTGCTTTGGCCATTTTTCCACCTGCCTTTTATTGCTTTTTGCGTCGACCTATCATGGATCGCCGAGGTCCCTTACGAGTGCGGGCATTGGTATGAGTTCGCTGTCCACGAACCGGCAGCCCTCGTCGGTGACGAAGCCCTCGATAGCAACCCAGATCCATAAGCCGCTTGATGTTCATGGAGACCTCAGTCCTCAAATCACCTTCCACTTTGTGATCACTATCAATGACTTGGCGGATGGCGTTGATCTCCTCTTCGGTAAGAAGATCTGACTTGGTGTCGCGGTCCACATTGGCCTTGTCCAGAATCTTTTGCGATGTGGTGCGGCCGATTCCGTAAATGTAAGTAAGAGCTATCTCGATTCGCTTATTTTTCGGCAAATCAATGCCTGCAATACGTGCCAATGGTTATACCCTCCGTTATTATCCCTGACGCTGTTTGTGCCTCGGATTCTCACAAATAACACGTACGACGCCGTGGCGCTTGATAATTTTACACTTCCGACACATACGTTTAACCGAAGCCCGCACTTTCATAAACCCTTCTCCATCTGCTTAAAGCGTCTATTCCTCCCTCAGGAAAGTACCTGAGTGACCCGCCCGAAGATTTCTTTGATATCCCCTACGCCGTCGATGGGCCTTATCTTCTCTTGAGCCGTATAATAGTCGATGAGCGGCAGGGTCTGTGACTCATAAACCTCCAACCGTGAAGTCACGGTTTCCACGTTATCATCATCCCGTTGATAAAGTTCGCCGCCGCACTTGTCGCAAACCCCTTCTTGTTCCGGCGGATCAAACATAACATGGAAGCCGACACCGCAGTCGCGACAGGTGCGCCGTCCGGTAAGACGCCCGACCAGCTCCTCACTGGCCACTTCAATGCTTACAACGTGGTCGATCTGCGAGCTAAGATTCTGCAGCATCCCATCCAGGGCCTCTGCCTGTGGAACAGTCCGGGGAAAACCATCCAACATGTAACCTTTGGCACAGTCAGGCTGTTGAATCCGCTCTTCGACGATACCAATTACCACCGAATCGGGGACCAGCTCACCTTTGTCCATGCAAGCTTTGGCCTCTTTCCCCAGGGGGCTTCCCTCTTTGACGGCAGCCCGCAGAATGTCTCCCGTGGAAATTTGAGGAATCTGGTACTCTTCAACTAGCATCTTCGCTTGAGTTCCTTTTCCTGCTCCCGGTGGCCCTAGCAAAATAACGTTCATAAAACCCTCCATCTCCCTTAGTTAAGAAGATCTGTAACAGGAACTAAACCAACACAAACCAACCACTGCAACGTTCGCCTCGCGAACGATTGCTAACCCTAATGTTGCAAACCTACTCCGCAGAAAAACGCGTCAGAGTGTGCCAGATGTGGCCGCGCGCAGGCTTGGAGAGGATGAAGCGTACTTGACGTACGTGATATCCTGTCCGAGGCGAGCACGGTCGCAGATGGCGCGCTATCACGCGAGCGTAGCGGTTATTTCCGGTGTGGGTCTGCAACATTAGGGTTAACGTCTACCCTTCACTCTTGATTTCTTAATGAAACCCTCATAGTGGCGAGTCAACATATGGGATTCTATCTGTGCCACCGTATCGATAGCCACACCCACCACAATCAGCAAAGCAGTACCACCAAAATAGAACGGAACCCTGAACTTCTGAATGAGTATAGTGGGAAGCACGCACACCGCTGAGACGTAGATAGCACCACCAAATGTTATTCGTGACAGCACCCGGTCAATGTAGTCAGCGGTACGCTTACCCGGACGAATGCCAGGGATGAAGCCTCCGTACTTTTTCATGTTTTCAGCAGCGTCTACCGGATTGAAAACCACTGCGGTGTAGAAATAGCAAAAGAAAATAATAAAGCCCACATACACCAGACTGTAAATCAGCTTTCCTGGCGCCACTGCATCGGCAATCGTTTTCATCCAGGGAATTTGGATGAAGTTGGCAATGGTGGCGGGAAACATGATAATGGAGGAAGCAAAAATCGGCGGGATCACTCCTGCTGTGTTTACCTTGAGCGGCAGGTGAGTGGACTGCCCTCCGTACATCTTGCGGCCAACAACACGCTTAGCATACTGCACAGGGATCTTACGCTGGCCTCTTTCCACATAAATGATTACCGCCACCACGACAACCATCATCACCGCTATAATGAGTATCATAAAGGTGGAGATTGTGTCGGCTTTCCACATCCGCAGAGTGTTGATAATGGCAGCCGGCATGCGAGCAACGATGCCGGCAAAAATGATGAGCGAAATGCCGTTGCCAATCCCCCGCTCGGTGATTTGCTCTCCCAGCCACATGATGAAAGCTGTGCCCGCGGTAAGGGTGATAACCGTCATCAAGCGAAAACCCCACCCTGGACTCAGGACCACCATCTCGCCCCCAGGTCCGCTCATGCCTTCCAGGCCGACGGCAATGCCAAAGCCTTGGATGAGACTGAGAACCACCGTGCCATAGCGAGTATATTGGGTGATTTTCTTCCGGCCCGCCTCGCCCTCTTTGTTGAGCCGGTCCAGATAGGGAATGACCACGGTCAATAACTGGAGAATAATGGAAGCACTGATGTAAGGCATAATTCCCAGAGCAAAGACAGAAAGATTGCTGAGAGCACCGCCGGAAAACATGTCGAAGAGCCCCAGGAGAGTACCCTGTGCTGCGTTGAAAAACGCCTGCAGGGCCTCAGCGTTGATTCCTGGCGTTGGCACGTGCACGCCTATCCGATACACCGCCAGAAGCGCAAAAGTCATCAGGATGCGGCGTTTGAGTTCAGGAATCTTCCCTATTGTCTGGAATCCACCAATCAATTGAGCTTAGCTCCCTTCATCCGGAATAAGTGCTTTCAAATCAGCCGAAGCTGTCTCCACCTTGCCGCCTGCTACCTCAATTTTTTTGCGGGCCGCAGCACTGCATCGGTCTACTTTCACCGTAAGCGCTTTGCTAATATCGCCCATAGCCAGCAATTTGACGCCAGCCCATTGCCCTTTGACCAGCCCCCTCTGGCGGAGAATCTCTTCATCCACTACGCTGTCAGCATCAAAATGCTCCAGATCCCTGACATTGACCTCCGCGTAGGCCTTTCTAAAGGGGTTATGAAAGCCCCTTTTGGGAAGCCGGCGCTGCAAAGGCATCTGACCACCCTCGAATCCTGGTGGCGTGCCTCCTCCCGAGCGTGACCCCTGGCCCTTGGTGCCCCGGCCAGCTGTTTTGCCACGTCCTGATCCCGGCCCACGTCCAAATCTCTTGCCTTTTTTCTTCGCTCCCTTAGGAGGTTTCAACTCATCAAGTCTCATCGCTAACCCACTATGCTCAATAGGTGGAACCTTGAGCGATCCCTTACACCTGAGATACTTCCACCATGTGTTTCACCTTATGAATTGCCCCCATAATTGTAGGGGTATCATAGAGTGTAACCGTCTTGTGCATCCGAGTGAGGCCAAGGCTTCTCAGAATCTTCCGATGTTTCTCTGGTCTTCCTACCATACTGCGAATAAGTCTTACCTTGATCTCCTTGGACATACTGTAACCTCTTCCTGGTTCCGCCTTCCGACTAACAAGATTAATCCTTGATCTCATCGAGGGTCTTGCCGCGTCTCTTGGCAATCTCCTCTGGCGTGCGCAGCGTACGCAATCCCTCTATGGTCGCTTTCACCACATTGTGAGGGTTGTTTGAACCCAGACATTTGGTGAGGATGTTGTGGACACCGGCTGCCTCCATGATGGCGCGAACAGCACCTCCGGCAATTACCCCTGTTCCCTCAGAGGCAGGTTTGAGGAGCACAGTTGCTGCACCAAATTTACCCAGAATCTCATAGGGAATGGTGTTGTTGAGAAGAGGTACCTCAAACATGTTCTTCTTGGCCATTTCCACTCCCTTGCGGATTGCCTCTGGTACCTCGTTCGCCTTTCCCAAAGCAGCACCCACTGAGCCCTGCCCGTCACCCACTACAACGATGGCACTGAAGCTGAAGCGCCGCCCGCCTTTAACCACCTTGGCCACCCGGCTAATGTGTACCACCTTATCAATTAACTGCAGCTCCGTTGGGTCCATTTCATACAAGGGCTTATCTCCTTTTTTAGCGTTCAGCAATAAGCTTTGAGCCTTCAGTTGCTGAGGGCTGACGGCTGATAGCTGACAACTCCTAAAACTCCAGTCCTGCTTCCCTGGCCGCCGTGGCAAGAGCTCGCACTCGGCCATGATACAAGAAACCGTTGCGGTCAAATACTACCTCGGTAATCCCTTTCGCTTTGGCCTCATCGGCAATCATCTTGCCCACCCTCTTGGCCTCCTCGATCTTACCCTTAACTTTTTCTTGTTGGCGAACATCTGGACGCAAGGTGGAGATGGCAACCAAGGTCACACCGTTGTCATCATCGATCATTTGGGCATAGATGTGCTTAGTGGACCGAAAAACGCTAAGCCTTGGCCGCTCCGAACTTCCTGATATCTTTTTGCGTATACGTTTCTTCCGTTTTAGCCGTGCTTGCTGCCGCGGATTCATTCTCGATGCCATATTTCTACCTTTATAGCGATCAGCTTTCAGCTATCAGCGGTCAGCAACTGCTTTTATCCCAACTGTGAATCCAAGATTGCCAACCATATTATATACTTACTGTGGTTTGAAATGCTTCCGACTGTCAACAAAACTGACAGCTGACGACTGATCGCTAAACGCTTGGTTACTTTACTCCGGCCTTGCCAACCTTCCGCCGCACCACTTCGCCGGCATATCTGATGCCTTTGCCTTTATAAGGTTCGCAGCGGCGGAAGTCGCGAATCTTAGCGGCGGCCATACCCAGCTGTTCCTTATCAATACCGGTCAAGGTAATGCGGTTCTGCTTGTCAACCGCAGCCTGTATTCCTTTGGGCAACTTGAACTCAATGGGGTGCGAATAACCCAAACTCAGATGGAGGGTATCACCCCTAACATCGGCACGATAACCAACGCCGCTAAGTTCCAATACCTTGGTATAACCATTGGTCACACCCTCCACCATGTTGTTGATCAAGGTTCGGGTCAACCCATGGAGCGCCCTCGCCTCCCTACCGCTATCCGCCGGACTCACTTTAATATTGCCATCGGTCATTTCCACCTTTACCCGCGGTGGAAGTTCGCGCTTGAGTGTACCCTTGGTCCCACTTACTTCGATCTCCGAACCCTGGAGATTTACTTTCACGCCTGCTGGAACTTCAACAGGTAGTTTACCAATACGAGACATGTAAGATCCTCCTCAGTGGATCCTGGTTTCCTTGCAGCCCCTACCACACCTTACAAAGAAGCTCCCCTCCGACCTTCTGCTTACGGGCCTCCCGGTCAGTTAGGAGGCCTTTTGAGGTAGAGAGGATTGCGGTGCCCAAGCCGTTGAGTACAGGGGGAATCTTATCGTGGTGCACATAAACCCTACAACTTGGCTTACTTATACGCTCTATACCACCAATGACTGAAACATTATCTGCATCGTACTTCAGATAGAGTCGCAGTCTACCTTGTCTTTTATCCTTAATGAGCTTGAAGTTCTTGATATAGCCCTCTTCCTTTAGCAGTTTAGCGATGTTCAACTTCATCTTGGAGGAAGGAATATCTAGCTGTTCAAACTTTGCCATACACCCGTTGCGAATCTGGGTGAGAAAATCTGCGATAGGATCCGTCATCATAATGGAGATGCTCCTTTGCTACCAGCTCGACTTTATTACACCGGGAAGTTCGCCTCGAAGGGCCATGTTCCGGAAACAGATGCGGCAGATGCCAAACTTGCGCAAGAAGGCCCTGGGGCGTCCACAAAGAGGGCAGCGATTGTATGCCCGCACCTTAAATTTCGGTTTTCTTTCTGCTTTGGCGATAAGTGACTTTCTTGCCAAGGTTACCTCCTCCGTCCTACTTAGTTTTTGAAGGGCATACCCATCATTTTCAACAGGGCCTTACCCTCTTCATCGGTTTTGGCTGTGGTGACTATGGTAATGTTCAACCCCTTGATCTTGTCAATCTTGTCGTACTCTATCTCCGGGAAAATAATGTGCTCTTTGATACCCAGGGTAAAGTTTCCCCGGCCATCGAGAGATTTGTCAGACAGACCCCGGAAGTCACGAACTCGAGGTAGTGCCACGTTAACCAGTTTGTCAAAGAACTCGTACATCATTCCTTTTCGGAGGGTTACCATGCATCCGATGGGCATGCCCTCTCTCAACTTGAAAGAAGCAATGGATTTTCGCGCTCGGGTGACCACCGGACGTTGTCCAGCAATGAGGGTCAACTCTTCCATTGCGGCATCCAGCACTTTGATGTTTTGAATGGCCTCTCCCAATCCCATGTTGAGCACGATCTTCTCCAGCCGGGGTACTTCCATTGGACTGGTGTAACTAAACTCTTTCGTGAGAGCAGGCATCAAGTCTGTCTGATACGTTTCTTTCAATCTGGACATCGAACGAACCCTCTATGTCTAAGCACTAAGGCTAAAAAGCTCAGCGCTTTGCCGCAATTGTGACCTTTGTGGTGATTTGCTCGCCTTTATTCAATAATTTCATCGCATTTCTTACAGTAGCGAACGCTCTTGCCGTCTTCGAGCACCCTCCGTCCCAGACGACTGGGATCAGTGCATTTGCCACACACCACCATGAGGTTGGAAACTTGGATCGGGTTCTCCTTTTCCACGATACCTCCCTGGCGACTGTGTGCCCCTGGCCGCGTGTGGCGCTTGATAAAGTTGACTTTCTCCACTACGGCCCGGTCTTTCTTGGGAAAAATCTTCAGAACTTTGCCGGTCTTACCCTTTTCTTTCCCGGCAATAACCATAACTATGTCGTCTCTTTTGATATGGTATCTCTTTTTCTGTGCCATCAAATCTCCCTCTCGCTAGAGCACTTCTGGTGCCAGAGAGATGATTTTCATAAATCCCTTGGCTCTCAGTTCACGCGCCACCGGCCCAAAAATCCTGGTACCAATAGGTTCACGCTGTTGATTAACCAATACTGCAGAATTGTCGTCAAAGCGGATATAGGAGCCATCCCGCCGCCGAATTTCTTTCTTAGTCCTTACCACCACTGCTCTCATCACATCTCCAGGTCTAACCTTGGCGTTGGGAATGGCCTCCTTGATTGAGACCACGATGATGTCTCCCACCCGAGCATAACGCTTGCGGGACCCGCCCAGGACCTTTATGCAATAGAGCTTCTTGGCTCCTGAATTGTCAGCGGCCAACAGCTTGGTTTCTGTCTGAATCATTGCTCACTCCGCTCGTGCTTCAATCCGCAGGTAGTGTTTAATGTTGCATAGAATGTATGCACAGAGGGCTAAGTGACGGCCTTTTCAACGACCTGGCTTACTCGCCACCGCTTGGTCTTGCTCAAAGGCCTCGTTTCACGAATCACCACTCGATCGCCTTTTTTGCAATCATTATTTTCATCATGAGCTTTATGTTTAGAGCGTCTCCGTACGTACTTCTTATAGGTGTGGTGCTTGACCAGCCTATCGACTTGCACCACCACGGTCTTTTCCATTGCATCGCTAACGACAGTACCCGTTAGGGTCTTCCGTAGACCTCTCTCTTTCATGCTCTAGTCCTCATTTGCCCGCCGCTTCTCTTCTAAAACAGTTTTTACCCGGGCAATGTCTCTTCGGGTTCTTTTCAGTTGGGCTGTATTGTCCAACTGACCGGTGGCGTGTTGAAATTTCAGGTTGAAGAACGCCTCCGCCAGTTCTCTTACTTTTACTTCCAACTCTTCAACGCTCAGCTCACGGAATTCGCTAGCCTTCATCAACTTCCTCCCCGGCTGACGAATTTAGTGCCAAAGCCCAGCTTGTGGCCAGCCAACCTGAAGGCTTCCCTGGCCACTGGTTCAGGCACGCCTTCCATCTCGTACAGAATTTTACCAGGGCGAACCACTGCAACCCAGCCCTCAGGAGATCCTTTGCCTTTTCCCATCCTGGTCTCGGTGGGTTTCTTGGTAACAGGCTTATCTGGAAAAACTCGGATCCAAATCTTACCGCCCCTTTTGATATGCCTGGTCATGGCGATACGCGCCGCCTCAATCTGTCGGGAGGTCATCCACGAGGGCTCAGTGGCTTGCAGGCCATAATCACCAAACATCAGCTTACTGCCGCGATGGGCCTTGCCTCTCATTCGCCCTTTTTGTTGTTTCCGGTATTTAACCTTCTTCGGTGCTAACATGTTTAGCTATCCCTCTGGATCTGCTCAGGTAAGAACCTCACCCTTGAAAATCCAAACCTTTACGCCGATTACCCCGTACGTGGTCTTGGCCACCGCAGTGCCATAATCAATATCAGCTCGAAGCGTGTGCAACGGTACCCGACCTTCGCGATACCACTCACGTCTCGCCATTTCTGCTCCCCCCAAACGACCGGCACAGGCCACGCGTACTCCTTTGGCACCGAACTTCAATGACGAGCTCACAGCCTTCTTCATTGCCCGACGAAAAGCGACCCGGCGTGTCAGCTGGAGAGCAATGTTTTCGGCAACCAAAGTGGCATCCATTTCAGGCTTGCGCACCTCCTGGATATCGATCATTACCTCGCGCCTGACTATCTGTTCCAGCTGTCGCTTCAGGGCTTCGATTTCGGCACCCTTTTTCCCAATCACTATGCCTGGGCGGGCGGTATGGATTCTGATCCTCGCCCGGTCAGCCGCACGCGCGATTTCGATCCGAGAAATCCCTGCGTGGTAAAGCTTTTCTTTGAGGAATCTACGGATTTCAGCATCTTCATAAACGAGATTGGCGTATTCCTTTTTGGCAAACCAGGTGGAATCCCACGACCGAATGATGCCCAGCCTAAGTCCTATTGGATGTACCTTCTGTCCCAAACTTCACCTCCGAGGCAAAATGCCTAAAGTGAGCTAAAATGTCGAAATCTTCCTATACTATCCATTGAATATATCTTCCGCTTTAAACCAAAATACGATGACCCGTGCTAAGCCTCATCGAGAATGACCGTGATGTGGCTGGTGCGCTTGATGATCTTAGTGGCGCGTCCCATAGCCCGAGCTCGCCAACGTTTCATTGTGGGACCTCCATCCACAAATATCCGCTTGATGTAGAGCGTATCTACATCGATATTAGGATTCTGCTCGGCGTTAGCCACCGCTGACCGGAGTGTTTTATCCACCAAACGCGCTGCCTTCTTAGGCACGAATCTGAGAATCGTTAAGGCCTCCTCAACCGGCTTTCCTTTTATGAGTTCGGTGACCAATCGCGCCTTGCGCGGCGAGATTCTGACATATCGAGTAACTGCCCTGACTTCCATAATTCGCGTCCTATGGTCGGCTGGCTTTGTCGCCGCCAGATTCTTTACCTCTTGCCCTTCACACGACTCTTGCGATCGCCCGCATGACTGTAGAATATCCTCGTGGGAGCAAATTCACCCAGTTTATGTCCCACCATGTTCTCGGTGACAAACACAGGAATGAACTTCTTGCCGTTGTGCACCGCTAGAGTCAAACCCACAAATTCAGGAACAATGGTGGAGCGACGAGACCAGGTCTTGATCATCCGGTGATCCCGGTGCTCCTGAGCAATCAGTACCTTCCTCAATAATTTTTCTTCAACAAAAGGACCTTTTTTTAACGATCGCGGCACGTTTGCCTCCTCAAACTTAGCGCCCTACCTGGGGCGCCTCTTCACAATAAACTTGTCACTTGGTTTCGACTTACGAGTACGGTATCCCTTGGTGGGCATACCCCATGGGCTAACTGGATGCCGTCCTCCTGAACTCTTGCCCTCGCCACCCCCGTGAGGATGATCCACCGGGTTCATGGCCACACCGCGCACTTTGGATCTGCGCCCGAGCCAGCGCCTACGTCCCGCCTTGCCCAGGCTAATGTTTTCGTGATCAAGATTTCCCACCTGACCGATGGTGGCCTTGCACTCCAGCAATACTCTCCGCAGCTCTCCCGAGGGCAGCTTCAGCAAGGCATAACGACCCTCCTTGGCCATGAGCTGCACCCCAGTTCCGGCGCTACGCGCCAACTGTCCGCCCTTTCCTGCTCTCATTTCCACATTGTGGATAATGGTACCCAGGGGGATTTTTTCTAAAGGTAGAGTATTGCCCGGTTTGATGTCGGCCGACTCGCTGGTAATAACCGTATCGCCCACCTGCATCCCCACGGGTGCGAGAATGTAGCGCTTCTCACCGTCTGCATAATGGAGGAGCGCAATCCGAGCAGAGCGATTCGGATCGTACTCAATGGTGGCCACCCGGGCTGGTATGTCACTCTTTGCACGCTTGAAATCGATAATCCGATACCTACGCTTGTGCCCTCCTCCCCGATGGCGCACGGTAATCCGGCCATAAGAGTTGCGACCACCCGATCTCTTGTGCGACCGCAGTAGACTCTTCTCCGGCTTGGTGCGAGTAATCTCCTCAAAAGTCGGGTACGTTTGAAACCGTCTCCCAGGTG
>CAMYLW010000016.1 GCA_947259475.1 Thermodesulfobacteriota bacterium | reverse complement strand
CGCTGGCGGGACTCCTCAGAATGACATACAAATACCATGTGCCTGCGAGGAACTTGACATATAAAGACTAATTATATATTAGTCTGCGTGTAAAAGGTGTCGGGGAGTAAGCTTCAAGGGCAACTTATTGAAAATAAAAGAGTTTGTAAGCCAGCAGTTAATAAATCACTGAGGATAGTTGACGACTGGCTAATAACTGACAGTTTCGGAGGGATGCATGGACGAACAGCAGGGTGAGAATCTAGAAGAGGAAGAAACCGAAACTGAGGCAGAAAATGTAGACCTGAATCGGGTCTTTCGGGAAGCAGAGCGCGATCTCAACTCCATGTTTCCGGATGGTGAGATGCGAAAATTCCTCCGGCAGCTTAAGAAGAATCGAAGCAGCAACGAACGTTTCCTGAAGGGAATCAAAAGCGAGAAACTCTGGGAGGAAGATGACTAGGAACACCGTTGACAAGGGAGAGTTCGGTTCCGATGGAGCCATCAAGGCTGTAATCTTTGACTGTGATGGCGTAATCGTTGACTCGCGAGCGGCAAATGCCAGCCTGTATAATCAGTTTTTGTCTCACTTTAACAAGGCGGCGCTCAACGAGGACCAGCTCGATTACGTACACTGCCACACGCTTTCAGAGTCTCTGAAATTTCTCCTCGGCGATGACAGTCTGATTCGGGAGGCAGAGCGGTTGTGGCAGGAAATGGACTATGAACCCCTCATAGAGTTACTTACTTTACAGCCTGGCTTAATGGAATGTTTGGAGCTGCTCCGCCGTAACTACAAGACTGCCATCGCCACCAGCCGAACCCGGACAATGGGCCAGTTGCTGGAGAGATTTGGCCTGAATCCATATTTTGATCTGGTGGTTACATCCCTTGATGTGCACAATCCCAAGCCACACCCAGAATCAGTCAACAAGATTCTTTCCTATTTTGATATCACTCCTGAAGAAGCATGCTACATTGGTGATTCTGATGTTGACCGGGAGACAAGTGAACGCGCAGGCGTACTTTTTGTCGCTTATCGCAATGAAGAGCTTAAGGCAGCTCATCATGTCTCCCATTTTGATGAACTGATCCCAATTATAGAGCAATACAGCCCGTCGACGGACTAAAGCCTTTAGACTCATTTCGCATCTCTCATTTTGCATGTAAATGAAAAATCGCAGCCGGGAGGCTGCTCCTACAGGACCTGTATCGACGTATATCTTGTAGGAGCAAGCTTTGCTTGCGATACATTATGTTTCCCTAAAGTTGTATTGAAACCAGAGGTTATTCTTATAGATGATCCTTACTCAATCATATACCTTTGTGTTCTTGGTATTGTTTGTGGTTTAATCTCCGTGTTCTGAGTGGTTAAGAATGAACAGGGGCTTGCTCGCATACGAGAATTCTGGTGAAAGAAGTGAAGGAACTCATCCTAATAGGAACTGTTCACCGCGATCCTGGAGGAGCAGAGAAACTCCGAAAAATTCTGACCAACGCCCGCCCCGTTGCTGTGGCGGTGGAAGTTAGCCCCTATGGACTCTTTTATCGGTATAGAAACGGCCGCCGCTTGCTCCGACGTCTCATGCGAACAGTGAAGCGTCTGGCTCAAGATCTACAGGTTTCCTGGCAACGCTGGGGCCAGATCCATGCCATCCGAACTCAGATCCAACTACCTTTCGAGTACCGCACCGCCCTGAGCTATTGTCGAGACACTGGAGCTGAGCTCTCCTGCATCGACTCCTCGACCTGGAGCAAACGATGGATTGATAATCATTGGTGCCATTTGTTGAGCCGCGAGAATCTGGAGGTGCTGCTGACAGAAAGCCCGAAAGATCATAAACAAGAGGTCAGCAGGGACTACAAGATGGCCTCTTTTCTTTTGCGCTCTCGGCAGGAGCCGTTCGTTCCTGTTTTCGCAAAAACCTGGTCAGCCGATCTTCACTGGCAGCAGCGAGAGACGGACTTAGCGCGAGTGCTGGAAGGACTGTATGATAAGGTGGATACGGGAAGACTGGCATATGTTGGGGGCTGGCAACACTTGCTTGGCCCAAACGCAGGAGGTACCCTTTATGAGCGTCTCGAGCATCTGCAGCCCAGGAGAGTGTTGTTGAATAACGGGGTCGGCAGGGGGCATAGAGCATAGAGCATGGGGCATAGGGCATAGGGCATAGGGCAGAAACTAGGCACTAAGGACTAGACACTAGGCACAGCACGACGACACGGGGACGGGGAGAAACGGCGAGACGGGGATTAGAAGTCAGAGGTCAGAAGTCAGACGACAGAAATTTTTATGTGGGAGCGGCTTTCCCAGACCTGCCTGTCCCGGGCGTAGTCCCGGGGAGCTTGTCGAAGGGTAGCCTCGATCAAGTCATTTCATGGCCTTTAACGCCTTCAACGAATCAACTAATTCTCTAATTTCGGATTTGGCTTCGTTTCATATGCCTCCGGCGTCAATACGATGCGCTAGATGACTTCTCGCTGCCCGCTGCTAGCTGCCTGCTGGATTCTGCCTACTGCCTACTGAATTCTTTGATTTTAGATTGCAGATAGAGTATTATCCCGGGTTTCGAAATTAGGATTAAACCCTTCCCATCCATAAATTGTGTTCCCTGTGGGCTTTATGATAAGATTATTGAACAGAATTGATCGGCCCTTGGTCGTGCTAGACGGGGAGTTAGCGGTGCCCTGTAGCCCGAAATCCGCTTATGCGGGGTTGAATCCCCCATGGAGAGTATTAGTCGGACCGGGGCCTGTCTGTGGTTGGTGCTGATCGGACACTGCGCAACAAACGGATACGAACCCCGTCAGGTCCGGGAGGAAGCAGCGGTAAGTATTGCAGTTTGTGTCGTGGTCACCTCTGATCAGAGCTACAACGCAGGCGGCTCTTGAAAAGCTAAGCCCGACGTGGGGTGCACGGCCAAGGGTTTTCTTGCGCTTTAGGAAAGTAGTTGTTACCGGCGCTGGATATAACCGAAGACTTGTACCAGTACCACAAGCCCTGGGATATTGGAGTGTTGGAATATTGGAGTGTTGGGATACTGGAGTGATGGAGTATTGGAGGAATAGAAATCACAAATTACAGATCACAATGAATAAGGTTTCAGTGTTCCCCGCTGCCGATTCGCTTCAGACGGGATTTCCGCTTCGCTCCAGCACGTTTCAGCTTCGATGTCTCTTTTTCCTGACACCCGACACCTGACACCTGAAACCCTGAGATGTGGTGCTTGGAGTTTGGGATTTCATAAGTTCGCCTCAACCCACTACTGCAAACCTCTGACTAGAGGTTCCCCCAAAGAGACCGCTCTTGTTCCTCTGTAAGTTCCTGCCAATTTTCTCCCGCCTCTACTAAGTTCCCTTCCACTTTTCCAACCTGTTGGCAGAAACGCTCCAGGCTCTTTGTGAGCTCTTCCTCTGCCCGGATGCCTGCAGGGAGAGTGAAGGCCACCAGCAGTAAGAGCAGCTTGCCCAAAACGGGTGCCAGCGAAAGTTGATTATCTTGAACGTTTTGCTCAAGGAGCATTGAGAAAGATTGGCGCAACTCAGAAACAAGGATATCTTGTTGGAGGGGCCGCCGCAGGGATCGACCCAGTCTTGAGAGGGTGCGATATGAGCGCATGAGGGCAGGAAGTGCGCGAGGGATATCACAAAGGAGAGCACCAAGTTGTTCTTGGGGTTTTTCCTGGCGTTTAATCTCCTCCCAATTAAGTTTGACTTGCCGGGCAGAGTCTACCTTGCGATCGCCAAAGACGTGGGGATGTCTTCGCACCATTTTCTCGCCCACTCTTTGCAGTACCTGCTCCATTTGAAACTGGTCTTGTTCTCCATAGAGGCGGGCCAAGAAAATCGCCATGAAGATAAGATCGCCAAGCTCTTCCGCGACCTGATCGGGAGCGCGGTGATCCACTGCATCCACCAGTTCATAGACTTCCTCAAGGAGGTAGCGTTTGATGGTAGCTGGCGTTTGCTCGCGATCCCACGGGCAGCCGTCCTCGGCTCGTAACTGGGCTATGAGATCCAGCAACCTCTCGAATTCTTTTCCGGACTCAGTCATTCTGTATCCTAACAGTACAGGTGTATAAAAAACGTGGTCAATAAACCGATCTTTGATATTCATCCCGTGTTAGAGAAATTTATCGCTTTATTTTCTTCTTTTCTTCTTGATTGAATCAGTTACTTGCTGTTGCTGCAGTTGACGGACGAGTACCTTATGCCTTTTCTTATAGCGGTCTCGTAGGTCCTTAGGTGTTAATGTTACCAGGAGATAGCCAGCCCTTTGAACATGCACAGAGAAGAGAGATTTTTTCAGGAGCTCAGAGTTACCGGGGAGAAACAGGGTCAACACTGCGACCAGGACAACGGCTGCCACCATTCCTTTGAAGAGGCCGAAGGCGCCGCCCAACAGACGATCCGCCCAAGCCATGAGCATAGCCCGACTGAGCTTGACGAAGAGGTAACCTAGGAAGACGACAGCCAGCCAAGTAGCGGCATAAATAGCAATATAACTGAGTACCTCGAGGTAAGGTGCGGACGGAAAGTGGCGCCGAAGGACTGGGAGCATCTGGAGGTACAGATGACCGGCCACCACAAAGCCAGTGAGAAGTCCCAGCAGACCGGCCACCTGTCTAATCATACCCCGGACGAAGCCGCGAATCAGGGCTGCAGCCAGGATGGTCAGGAGTATGAAATCAAGGATGTTCATGGGGTGCCTAAGAGGAGTCAGTTGTCAGTAGTCCGTAGTCCGTTGCATTTAGGTTCACTAGATGGCACACAACAAGGGTCGTAGCGTTTATCTTATCGCGCCATGTGCTCTTCGCAACGAACAACTGACCACGGACAACTGACATACAGATTGGCGTAGGAGGTATCAGATTCACTCTTGGCCGTCAAGGATAAATGGCTTTTGTTATTAAAAAAACGAAAGATCAGCGAATGAATGATAATCTGTGCCACTTGCAGGCGCGGGTAGTTTGTGTTAGATATCCAAGCTGTAAAACAGGGAAGTTTGCGTCGGTACTCAGGATTGAATGGAAGACCCATTTGAGACGGGAAGACCGATCCTGCGGCTGAACATTTGAGATACGTGGACAAGCGGCCATGACTGTAACAACCAGGACTGCTGAAATTAGCACCGAGATCGGCACTGATATTGTGGACATAACCGGGCTCGTAACCCAACATTTGACTGAAAGCGGAATTCAACACGGGGCAATGATCCTTTTTGTGCCTGGATCAACAGGGTCGCTGACCACCATCGAATATGAAAGTGGCGTGATCCAGGATCTTGCTGATGCCATTGAGCGGTTAGTACCGCGAGAGATCCCTTACGCCCACGATCAGCGTTGGGGTGACGGCAACGGCCATTCTCATGTTCGTGCCGCCCTATTGGGACCTTCTTTGCACATTCCCGTAATAGAGGGACGGTTGAGCCTAGGAACGTGGCAACAGGTAGTGCTTATTAATTTCGACAACCAGGCGCGGCGCAGACGGTTAATTATTCAGGTCATGGGAGAAAAGGAATAGAGAGTTGTCCGTGACTGTACATGTCAGTTCACATGGCCCTGGTGAGGTTGTACTCACCTTTGATGACAATACTCTGCTGTTGAACCTCTGTGGGGAGCGCAATGCCAATCTCAAGCTTATTGAAGAGGCTCTCCAGGCAAAGCTCAAACTGCGTGGTGACCGGATTACCCTGATTGGGGAAGAGTCGGAAGTAAAGCTGGCTCAACGCCTCCTTGAGGAGCTGTACGGATTGCTCAACGAGGGCTATCCTCTCTACCCTAGTGACGTCAACCACGCCATTCAGATCCTCAGTGGAAATTTTAAGGCTCGTCTCCGCGATATCTTCCTAGATTCAGTATACGTCACCTCCAAGAAGAGGGTTATCACCCCTAAATCTCTGGCGCAGAAAGAATACATTGACGCCATCCGCACCTACGATATTGTCTTTGGCATAGGTCCAGCAGGGACGGGGAAGACTTACCTTGCTATGGCAACTGCTGTTGCGGCCCTCAACGCCGGTGAAATCAACCGTGTCATCCTCGTGCGGCCGGCGGTTGAAGCGGGCGAGAAGCTGGGCTTTCTTCCTGGAGACCTGGTGGCAAAGGTAAACCCCTACGTGCGGCCACTCTATGATGCCCTCCACGACATGATTGACTTCGAGCAGACAAGCACGTTACTGCAACGAGGCGTCATTGAGGTCGCACCTTTAGCCTTCATGAGGGGCCGGACGCTCAATGATTGTTTCGTCATTCTCGATGAAGCCCAAAATACAACTCCAGAGCAGATGAAGATGTTTCTAACCCGACTGGGGATAAGCTCTAAAGCGGTGATAACAGGCGATATTACTCAGATTGATCTGCCCAACGGCACACGCTCTGGACTTATTGAGACCGTAGAGATACTGACGGACGTCGAAGGATTGAAATTCGTCTACTTTACTGATAAAGATGTCATTCGTCACCGGTTGGTGCAAGATATCATCAAGGCATATGAGCGAGCTGAAAGAAAGAAGTGAAGCTGAGTACATAGAAACGTGGATACGTACACAGCGTAAGGTTTGATATATATTAACGTGGAAATGGCGCGCAATTTGCTTGCCCGGTATTAACGTTGTGGGTCACAAAGGTGAGACGGATCGCGTTTCAGTCTACCCAGGGCTATCAACCAGGCCGGATGTGTTTAGACGAAGCCATGTGACCTAGGACTTGCAGGGGCCAGATAAGGCTATGGAGCTATTAAAAAAGAAGCGGCAGCAGAGCGCTGACGGCGCCAGACGGTCAGCAGCACGTGAGCGCCGTGATGGCATTCAACCTGATGACCAAGTGAAGTCGCCCCTGTGGCAGCAAGTCCTTCTTCTTGTCTGCTTTAGCCTCATATTAGGCGTTCTGGTCACCCCTCATTACATTGTTCTCCCAGTAAGCTACCAGGTTGGAGATGTGGCGGATCACGATATTAAGGCAGCCCACGACTTCCTGGTGACCGATGAAACAGCCACCCAAAAAAAACGTGAGGATGCCGGGCGCACATCTCTGGCTATCTATGATCTGGATGAAGAGACGGTCCAGCATCTTCGTGAGCGGCTGGATGCTGCTTTCACCATGATGCGCGCCATATTTCACCAGCCAGTAGAAGGCAGTGGCGTAGAAAAGGGGGCGAGCGCAGAAAGTAGTCGCGCTATCCATAAGTCTGCTAAAGAGAAGGCTCTAGAGAAAAAGGAGGATTTTGAGGCAAAGCTCGGGATAACCATCTCCGATACTGATTATGCCATCCTGCTCAAAGCGGAATTTGATCCGCGCTTTGAGGACGCGGTAATAGAACTGGCAGAAAACGTTCTTGCCGGCGGTGTCGTGGGTAACAAATCATTGTTGCTCAGCCAGATGCAAAATGGAATAGTCCTCAGAAGCGTTCAAAAAGGGACCGAACATCGAGCCATGGATGTCCTCAGTTATATCAGTGTTGAAGCTGCCAGGCGGCAGATGAGGCTGCGAGCTAGCGCCATATTGGACGAAGAAAATCGCAGGGTGCGCACCGCCATGGTACATCTGGCCCAAGAACTCCTCCCACCAAACATCACCTTCAACCGCAATGAGACTGAACTGCGTAGACAAAAGGCTGTTGAGGCGGTAAAGTCGGTCTTTTTTCAGGTCAAGAAGGGCGAGATGATTGTCCGTGAGGGCCAAAGGCTGGGCGCGGAGCAGGTGCTCAAACTGCAGATGCAGGTCCAGGGCAAGTTGGAGCGCGGAGTGATTTTCACGATGCTCGGTACCGCCTTGCTCGGCGGGTTGCTTGTCTGGCTTGCTGTGCACCTTGCTGGGAAATACATCCGTCGGTTTTCAGCTGAGATCAAAGATCTGCTCTTTATGGCAGTGGTTCTCATCATTCTGTTGGTGCTGACCAAACTTTCCGGAGGTGTGGCCGACGCAATCCACAGTGCTTTTTCTTTTATTAGCCAGGCGGCCATTTTTTACATGCTGCCCATGGCCGCTGGGGCAATGCTGGTAACCATCTTTTTCGGGCCGATAATTGCCATTATATTCGCCTTCTTTCTCGCCTTGTTGGCCGCGCTGGTCCTGGACCATCAGATGAACCTCTTATTTTACTACCTGATAGGCTCCCTGGTGGGTGTCCAGGGAGTGGTAGTCTGTAGGGATCGTAGCACACCCTTGCGGGCCGGACTGACTGTGGGACTTACCAACGCCATGGTAATCCTGTTTGTTACCATCGCCTACCAAAAGGTATTGACTACACAGACCGGAGTGGCCTTGGTTCTTGGTATCACCGGCGGACTGCTTAGCGGTGTTGTCACTACCGGATTGTGTCCTGTGGCTGAGATGGTATTCGGCTACACCACCGACGTCAAACTGCTCGAACTGGCGAGTATGGATCAGCCTTTGCTCCGAGAACTTATGGTGCAGGTCCCCGGAACCTATCACCATAGTATAGTTGTGGGCAACATGGTGGAGGCTGCGGCAAAATCCATAGAGGCCAATTCATTGCTTGCCAGGGTGGCGTCCTACTACCACGACATCGGCAAGATTAACAAGCCCCAGTACTTTGTAGAGAATCAGGCTGGCGGGGAAAACAGGCACGAACGATTGGCTCCGTCGATGAGCAGTCTCATTCTCATTTCACACGTTAAGGACGGCGTTGAACTGGCCAAGAATTATCGCCTGGGTCAGGGTATCCAGGACATCATACAGCAGCACCACGGCACCAGTCTCATCTCCTATTTCTATCAGAAAGCGGTTGACCTCCAAGAAAAGCAAAAAAATAGCAAAGGGGGAGATGTGCCACAAGTGTCGGTAGAAGACTATCGTTACCCTGGGCCGAGACCGCAAACGAAGGAGGCCGGTCTGGTGCTACTGGCAGATGCAGTGGAGGCGGCTTCCCGCACTCTGACTGATCCCACGGCTGCCCGGATCCAAGGACTTGTTCAGAAAATTGTTAATAAGATTTTTTCGGACGGCCAGCTGGACGAATGTGAGCTAACCCTCAAAGATTTGCATCAGATCGCCAAAAGCTTCATTCAGATCATCATGGGAATATCTCATCAGCGGATTGAATACCCTGAACCTGCCTCCAAGGGTTCAGGAGGAAAAGTGCGTGCCGATGGAGATCCAGATCACCGATCAGCAAAGCGAGATCGAAACGGATCTCGAGAAGATAAAGACGAAAGCGAGGAAGATCTTAAGCGCCTTGGCATCTCCTGAGAGCGAACTCAGTATCGTGCTTGTGGACGATGAACAGATGAGCTCGCTTAACTTGAAATATCGAGGACGCCAAGGCCCCACGAATGTTCTGGCCTTTGCCATGCGTGATGGGGAATTTGGCGATATTGCCCCACAACTCCTCGGTGACGTTATCATTTCCCTTCCCACAGCCCAACGGGAGGCAGAAGAGGAGGGCCTTTCACTCGACAGTACTATTTCCCGTCTTCTCGTTCATGGGATTCTGCACCTGGTTGGGTTTGATCACGAAAAGGGCGAGGACGCGGCTCGAGAGATGGAACAGCGAAGCACCGAACTGTTGGCACAACTCGATTAGAATCGTCCGTTGTTCGTAGTCAGTTGTCCGAGGCTGGCCGTCATAGATCTAATCGTAACGACAGCTATTCATATAGTTATACTCCCTTCGAACATTCCGACTATTTTGCATTGTGAGCCTCTGGCTGCTGATACTGAGTAGGATTAGACTATTTGGAGCCGGAAACCGGGAAAATCCATACCCAAGTTTGTCTCGGGAGAATACGGGTTGCAAATAGCCAATTTTGAGAAATTAATTAATTGAATCGGTGATACAACGGACGACTGACAACTGACGCATTGATTGGAGGTGTTAGCGTGGCGAAGCTGGCAGTGAATGTGGATCATGTGGCTACTTTGAGACAAGCGCGCCAAACTGAAGAACCGGATCCAGTCACCGCTGCGGCTCTGGCAGAGCTTGCTGGAGCCCAGGGAATTGTCATCCATCTGCGTGAGGATAGGCGTCACATCCAAGAACGCGATCTGAACGTACTGCGACAGACGGTGAAGACCAAGTTGAACCTGGAAATGGCTGCAACCCAGGAAACGCTCAAGATCGCCCTGAGCGTTAAACCAGACATGGTCACACTAGTACCGGAAAGACGGGAAGAACGCATCACCGAAGGCGGTTTAGAGGTTCAGCTGAGCAGAGAAAATCTGAAAAAGTACATCCGGCTGTTCAAGGATGCTGACATCATGGTGAGTCTTCTCATCAACGCAGATCTGGATCAGGTAAAGGCAGCCCAGTGGGTGGAGACCGATTACATCCAGATTCACACGGGCCCTTTCTGCGAAGCACTAACGATAAGCCAAAGACAGGAAGAATTCGACCGGATTCAAAACGCGGCGAAGTTGGCCCACAAGGTTGGCCTAGGAGTAAATGCTGGCCACGGCTTGAACTACCGCAACATTGTCTGGCTGGCGGATGTTGCAGAAATAGAAGAATTCAATGTCGGGCATGCCATAGTAGCCCGGGCAGTACTGGTTGGTTTTGAGCGAGCTGTCCGGGAGATGGTGGGCTTGCTCACCTGGGGAGCCACGTGGCGGCGAACAGGCCCATGATTCGAGGGATAGGAGTTGATATAGTTAAGGTGGACCGCATAGAGCGGGCGGTGGAACGCTGGGGCTATCGTTTCTTGAAGCGTATTTTTACTCCAGCTGAAATCGAACGTTGCCAGCAACGAGCCCGGCCGGCACAATGCTTGGCATTGCGGTTCGCGGCCAAAGAAGCTTTTGCCAAGGCTCTGGGCTTAGGAATGCGTAAAGGTCTACGCTGGCGCGACATCGAAGTTGTGCATGATCATCTTGGTAAGCCTGACTTGCTGTTGCACAATCAGGCCCAGCGGTTGCTAGAGGCTATGGAAGCCAGCAGAACCTGGTTGAGCCTCTCGGATGAACGCGAATCCGCTGTTGCGGTAGTGGTGTTGGAAGGATAGCGATAATGCGCGCGGTGACAGCCGAAGAAATGGCCGAGATGGACCGTACCGCCATTGAAGTGGTGGGTATCCCCGGTATTGTCCTCATGGAGAATGCCGGTCGTGGTGCCACAGAGGTCATGTATCGCTATTTCCCCGAATTGGGAGGGAAACGGGTAGCAGTGCTTGCCGGTGGGGGCAACAACGGCGGTGATGGCTTTGTGATCTCCCGCCACCTCTGGCAACAGAGGGTAGAGGTTTCCGTATACTGTCTGAAGAAGAGGGAAAGCTACCAGGGGGACGCCAAGATCAATCTGGAGATTATTGAGAAGCTGGGTGTCCCTATAGAGGAGTACACTGACAGTGGTTCCCTAACCGCATTGAAAGAGGCATTGATGGAAGCCGACCTGCTGGTGGACGCTATCCTGGGGACAGGACTCAAGGCCCCGGTGCGAGGCTTCTATCAAGAAGTCATCGATATGGTTAACCAGCTTGGACGGCCGATTTTAGCGGTAGATTTGCCTTCGGGGCTGAGTGCCACCAGCGGTCTCCCACTTGGTACCTGCATTCAGGCCACTGTGACCGCCACCTTTGGATTACCCAAAGTAGGTCAGTTAGTTACACCGGGCTGCACCTCTGTGGGTCATCTGGAGGTGGTTGACATCGGTCTGCCGAGAAGTGTTACGGAAACTCCAGATCCGCCCCGAATTTGGCTGGAAGCAGGAGATCTTGCTGGTGTGATCCATCCCAGAACTACCGCCAGTCACAAAGGTTCATTCGGTCACGTTCTGGTGGTGGGCGGCTCGGTGGGAAAGACCGGCGCCGGCGTCATGGCTGGCCTGGGTGCGGCGCGGGCCGGTGCCGGCTTGGTAACCCTGGCGGTGCCGACCTCTTTGCATGGGCTTATGGAGGCTAAGCTCACAGAAGTCATGACTGAGCCCCTGGCGGAAACTGCTGATCAAACCGTGGCATCTGCAGCTTTGCCGAGGCTGCAGACACTACTCGAGGACAAGCAAGCCCTGGCTCTCGGGCCGGGAATCTCTGTCCATGAAGAGACCGTCCAAGTGGTACTGAAGCTGGTGGAGAGCAGCCCCTGTCCGATAGTGCTCGATGCTGACGGAATTAATGGACTGGTGGATAATTTGGATGTTCTGGCCAGGGCCAGGGCAGCGGTGATCCTGACACCACATCCAGGAGAGATGGGCCGGTTGTTGAAGCGCAGCGCTGACGCGGTGCAAAATGAGCGACTTGCTCTGGCCCAATCCTTTAGCCAGGAATATGGTGTAACTCTCGTACTCAAAGGGGCTCGAACACTTATCAGCAGTCCGGAAGGGCGGTTGGCGATAAACAGTACCGGCAATTCTGGACTTGCCAGCGGTGGCACCGGTGATGTGCTCACCGGCTTGATTGCTGGCTTTGTGGCGCAGGGGCTTTCGCCCTTTGACGCCGCCTGCTTGGGAGTCTACTGCCACGGCAAGGCAGCTGACCGCCTGGCTAGGCGCTGGGGTGAGCAGGGTATGCTGGCAATGGATCTGCTGCCGGAAATACCTGTAGTGCTGAAGTCGTTGGCTATACCCTGATGTTGCATACCCACGCCGGTAAAAATCGCTGCGCTCGCGACCTGCCCGAATCTGTGCGCAGCCATATCTGACGCACTCTAGCGCGTTTTTCCTCGACATTGGTATGCAACATCAGGGTAAACAACAAGTAAGGGAAAATGCCTAAAGTGTCTAAAGTGTGCTAAAGTGCCTAAAATGTGGTTTTACACCTATAGTCTGCGAGGTGCATAATGTCTGCAGTGCCTAGTTTGGACTTCTAGCCGACCAGAGTCGATGGCAGATGACATATCTTACCAAACCTGGACTACCCTGACATCAACCCCAGGAGAAACCGAATCACTAGCCGAGCGACTGGGCCGGTTACTCCAGCCAGGTGATGTGATTGCCTTGGTGGGGGAATTAGGCAGCGGCAAGACTCTTTTTTCCCAAGGACTGGCCCAGGGATTAGAGGTACCTGAGAGCTTCTACATTACCAGCCCAACCTTTGCCATCATAAACGAGTATCCCGGAAGAATAGCCTTCTATCATCTTGATTTGTACAGAGTTGACAGCGTTGCGGAGCTCTCTGAGCTCGGGCTCGAAGAGATCCTTTACGGGCAGGGGGCAGTGGCAATTGAATGGGCTGAGCGCTTAGGTGAGAATCTGCCGGGGGAACGGCTGGAAGTTCACCTGGCATTTAGTGATGAAAGCAGTCGAAGCCTTATCTTCCATGCGTTCGGGGCGAATGCGAAACAGCGTCTGGCAACACTCGTCTTCTCATATGAAAGCGCCGACGACAAATCTTAAATCTGAAATCTCTAATCTGCAATCTGCAATCCATATTTTTCCATTGACACTTCCACACGTATCGGTCATCCTAAAAATTTTACAGAGAGAATCTTCCGGATCCGCACAGGCTATGGCGGCAAGGCTCTACCGCGGTCTTGTAACTACAGCCAAAACCGATATGAAATATCCTGGCCGAGTTTCTGATATTGAGAGGGAGCTGGCGCAATGGCGCTGATCGTTCAAAAATACGGCGGAA